>JAEUVL010000621.1 GCA_016786965.1 Chitinophagaceae bacterium | reverse complement strand
GAACGAAAACCTCAGTAATGAAGAACTGATCAAAGAACAATATAAAGGCATCCGCCCGGCGCCAGGTTATCCCGCCTGCCCGGACCATACAGAAAAACTGAAGCTATTCGATCTGCTAAGCGTTACTGAAAATATCGGCATCGAGTTAACAGAAAGCCTGGCCATGAATCCGCCGGCATCTGTGTGTGGCTGGTACATTGCCCATCCGCAAAGCCATTATTTTGGTTTGGGTAAAATAAATAAAGACCAGTTGGAAGATTATGCAAAAAGAAAAGGCATGCCAATTGAAGAGGCTGAACGTTGGCTGAGGCCTGTGCTAGAGTAACTAAAGTGCCTGAAAATCCTTTAAGCTTTCCAGTAATTGTTGCGGTGATTTAAAATGGATACTTCGGATGCCGAGCTGTTCCGCAGCTTTTACATTCCTTAAGTTATCATCAATAAACAACGCCTCCCCTGGCTTAACATTATAACGGTCCAATAATAACTGGTAAAATTCTGGAAAAGGCTTTCGCATCTTCTCTTCGCCGCTTACTACCCGCCCGTCAAACCAATGTAGAAAATCATACCGAACCAGTGCAATATTGAACAGGTCAGCTTGCCAGTTGGTCAAAGCATACATTTTATATTTGTTCAACTCCTTTAGTTGTCTGAACAATGCTACCGTTTCATGAATAGGCCCATTCAGCATATCGGTCCACCGACCATAATAGTCACGGATAGGCTGTTCCCAATCGGGAAATTGGGCGATCAAAGTTTGTGTGGCTTCCACAATGGAGCGGCCGGCATCCTGCTCTTCATTCCATTCGGAGGTGCAGATATGCTCAAAGAAATAATTTCTCTTTTCCTCTGATTCAAAATAATCCTTGTACACATACATTGGGTTCCAGTCTATCAGCACTCCGCCAAGGTCGAAAATGATCGTATTAATATTACTCATTCCTGTACTTCAGTTTTAATGAAATCATTATAGAACACATGGTTATCATTATTACATTGGTAATAATAATTACATTGTCTTTCTGCAATACTCCATAGGCTATCCACATCACTTCGTTGATGAATGCGATCACAAACATCATTAGTGAAACATTCTTAGCCGATTTCTCTTTCCATGTCTTTATTACCTGTGGCAGAAAGGTTAGCGCCGTTACAGCACAAGCTCCATAGCCAAGTATTTCAACTCCAGTCATTATTTATATTTTTTAAACTGTTTTACCTGCTCAGATGTTGCAGGCATAAAGCTCACTGCTGTTCCGCCACCCGGGGCCAGTTTCAAACGCAATGCTGTTTTACTATCCACCAGGAATTTCTCAATCACATAAGCCTCAGGATTCTCTTTCCAGTCGGCATTATCTGCATCCCGGTAGATGGTAGCCACATATTTCTTTTCCGCATCCAGGAATGATAAAGCGACAGTAAAGTTTCTTGCCATCTCATCTGTAATAGCGCCAAGGAACCAGTTATCACTTCCTTTTGCTTTACGGCTGATAACTACATAATCACCCGGTTCCGCTTCCAATATTTTAGAATCATCCCAATCCACTGCCACATCTTTGATGAATTGAAATGCATCCGGCCTTGCTTCATAGTTTTCGGGCAGGTCGGCAGCCATTTGGAGCGGGCTGAACATCGTTACATACAAAGCCAGTTGCTTGGCCAATGTGGTATGCACCTGCTCCTTTTTCTCAGGGTTATACGAATTCATTTTTATTTTAAATATCCCCGGTGTATAATCCATCGGACCTCCCATCAACCTGGTAAATGCAAGGATCGTTTCATGCTCTGGCGGATTGCCCACACTCCAGGCATTGAATTCATTTCCCCTTGCCGCCTCACAAGCCAGGAAGTTGGGATATGTCCTATGCAAACCTGTTGGACGAACCGGCTCATGCATATCTACCATTATTTGACGTTCAGCCGTCTTTTGCGTTACCCGTTCATAGTGTCGTACCATCCATTGACCATCATGATGCTCTCCCCTTGGAATGATCCTGCCCACATAGCCCGTTTTTACAGCTTCGTATCCAAACTGGTTCATAAAGCGGTAGGCTGTATCCATCCAGCGTTCATAATTAGTTACCGAGCCGGATGTTTCATGATGCATAATGATCTTTACTCCTTTTGCAGCAGCGTATGCTTGTAATTCTTTTACATTAAAATCCGGGTAGGGCGTTACAAAATCAAATACATCTTCCTTCCATTGACCAAACCAATCTTCCCAGCCTGTATTCCAGCCCTCTACCAGCACACCCCGAATATCATGCTTTGCAGCAAAGTCAATATACTTTTTAACATTGGCGGTAGTAGCACCATGTGGCACCCTTGTAGCCTGTTGTGAACCTACCTGGCCGCCACTGTAATCCCAGCTGCTTTTGCCTACATGCATTTCCCACCAGACACCGACCATCTTCTGCGGCTTAACCCATGATACATCCTTGATTTTTGAGGGTTCATTTAGGTTCAGAATTAATTTTGACGCCAGTATTTCTGTAGCCTTATCACTGATGATAATAGTACGCCACGGAGTAGCAGCGGGAGCCTGCAGATATGCCTTATTTCCAACCGCATCAGGTACCAGATGGGATGACAATGCAAAGTTAGACTTGTCAATCACCAGGTTCATTGCCGGATAATTGATCAGTGCCGCTTCATGTATATTTATATAAAGCCCATCTTTCGACTTCATCATCAACGGTGTTTGTACGGCATTCTTATCAAAAAAAGTTTTCGCATGAATCTCCTGTGCAAAGCCGCCACCGGAAGCATCCACACCGCTGAGAGTGCTGGTGTAATAAGCATATTCATTCGTGTCATAATCGCCGGGAATCCAGAAAGCCCTATGGTCGCCGGTCATAACAAACTGTGTCAATTCATCGGCGATGATAAAATGATTAAGGGCTGGCTGCTTTGGAAAAGAATAACGGAATCCGACACCGTCGTTAAATACCCGAATCACCAGGTCCACCAATATACCATTTTGTCCCTTTAATTTTAAAACAAGCTGGTTGTAATTATTCCGGATGGTCTTTACTTCTCCCCAAACTGGTTGCCAGTTTTCATCAACAGTAGTTACTTCTTTGCTAAGAATCTCAAAGTGATATAAGCGCAGCGACGGCTCTTTAAGAATAAATCCCAGCTGCGATGTTTTGATAGCATCCTTTTTCTTATAAGAGATTTCGTAGGCGAGTTTATACCCGGTAGCATTGTTCCCTGTGGCCACAACACTAAAATAAATATTACCATCCGGCGAAGCAATTCCTTCAATTTTGTTGGCAAAACAAATCTGTAGAAAGAAAATGGATACTAGAGTAAAAAACAGTTTATTACGCATAAACAGATATTTGATATAAAGGTATATTTTTTGAGCGCATAGACAGCAGGACCAGGATCACCGCTTTTCAAATAACCACCAGAAGCGTTTCCGGGGCTTTACTTTATAATTTGTATCAATATAATTGCGGATATGTTGTATAGCTTCTTCCACATCATCCGTTATCAGCACCAGTTTCATGTCTTCTTTGGATATTGTACCTGCCAGGGACATGGACTCTATATACTCTAACAAAGGCTGATGATACTCTTTACCAAACAATACTACTGGAAAGTTTTGAATGCTTTTTGTCTGTACCAGTGTCAATGTTTCAAATAATTCATCCAGTGTACCAAATCCGCCCGGCATGATGATAAAGGCATAGGAATACTTAATCAGCAGTACTTTTCGTACAAAGAAATGCTCGAACAATACCGACTTTTGCATGTACGGATTTTCTTTTTGCTCAAACGGCAATTGGATATTGCAACCAACTGACATACCGCCATTTTCATATGCACCACGGTTGGCTGCTTCCATAATACCCGGGCCGCCTCCCGTCATGGTGGTAAGGCCTAATTCAGCAATGCGCTTGCCAAATTCCCTTGCTTTAATATAATACGGATGATCTTCCTTGAAACGGGCTGATCCAAAAACGGTGATACAGGGACCAACAAAGTGAAGGTTTCTAAACCCTTTGATGAATTGACGGAAAACCCTCCAGGCAAACCACAATTCATAGCCTCTGCTTTTGGGCCCTTCAAGATAAACTTGTGATTTAGATGGGATGATTGGTCCTTTTTTAGAAGGCGTTGTTGTTTGCATAGTAATAAGTAAGATGTAAATTGCCGGACAATTTAATCATTAATACAATGCGAATCATTTCTTATAATCTCAATGGTATCCGGGCTGCGATAAAAAAAGGATTTTTTGACTGGCTGAAAACTGACCCGGCAGATGTCATCTGTATTCAGGAAACAAAGGCTCACCAGGGTGATGTCGATGTAAAACAACTGGAAGCACTTGGCTTTCATCATTACTGGTTCAGTGCACAAAAAAAAGGATACAGTGGTGTGGCTGTTTTCACTAAAATAAAACCCGATAACGTAACTAATGGTAATGGGCATGGGCCCAGTGATGATGAGGGCCGTGTGATACAACTGGATTTTAAGGATGTAAAACTCATTAATGCATATTTCCCATCAGGTACCAGCGGAGACGAACGGCAAGGTTTTAAATACCAATGGCTGGATGAGTTTTATATATGGCTCAACAAAATAAAAAAGAAGAACCCCAAACTGATTCTCTGCGGTGATTATAATATTGCCCATCATCCTATAGACATTCATGATCCTAAGGGAAATAAGAATTCTTCTGGTTTTTTACCGGAAGAAAGAGAATGGATGACAAAATTGCTGGAGAGCGGCTGGATTGACAGTTTCAGGGCCTTTCATCCTGAGCCTCACCGGTATAGCTGGTGGAGTCAGCGTTTCCCAACTGTAAGGGCGCAAAATAAAGGTTGGAGAATTGATTATATAAATGTTACAGAACCGCTAAAAAACAACCTAAAGGATGCAGAAATATACCCTGATGTAAAACACTCTGATCATTGTCCGGTATATTTAGATATCAAAATCTGATCACTGCCTGCAAATCAATCCGTCTCTTTTAATAATAGCTATCCATTTGCTGAAGCAGTTATTGTTAATCAAAACTCTACTTGATGAACGGATTTATTCTGTTAATCATTCTTGTTCTTCTCATTCTGCTGATAACCATTTTAAACCG
>JAEUVL010000612.1 GCA_016786965.1 Chitinophagaceae bacterium | reverse complement strand
GTTTGGATTTCCCGCCAGCGTCTTTTCTATGGCTTGTCCGGCTGCCTGCCGGTTGATGCCCAGAGCGGTCAAAGCATTTAACGCATCCTGTTGCAAAGTATTGTTTTTCAAAGCCGAAATATTTGACTCTAAAGGCTGTTTAGCCAACTTGTCCCGCAGCTCCAGCACCAGTCTTTCGGCTGTTTTTTTGCCTATTCCTTTTATCCCTTCCAGCGTCCGGCTATCACCATGAATAATAGCCCTTGAAAGTTCGTCGGGTTTCATGTATGACAGCATTACCCGGGCGGTCGATGCACCAATGCCGGAAACGCTGATCAGGTGTTGAAACATTTCTTTTTCTGGCAGTTCAAAAAAGCCGTACAGAATATGGGCATCTTCCCGGATCAGGAGGCTGGTATGAAGCAGGCCTTTTTCGAGGTGCTGAATCTTGGAGAAGGTATGCAAACTGATCTGTACCTCATACCCCACCCCGTTTACTTCTACCTGTACCACGGCAGGGCTCTTATGCACAAAATCTCCTTTCAGGTAAGCTATCATAGGTTGCGAAAATAGGGAGTTTGAGTAACTGGTTAATCAGTTTATTTGTTTATTAGTTGACAGGCAGTTCTCCCCTATAACTGACTGGGGCTAAAAATCTGCTTCCCAGGTCTTTCAACCCCAGTTAACTAATAAACCAATTAACCATTCTCCCGTACCTTTGGCCACTTTTATTTAATTTCAATGCCGCATGAGTAATACTAAGATCACCGCCGCCATCACCGCTGTGGGAGGCTATGTTCCTGAAGACAAGCTTACGAATTTTGACCTCGAGAAAATGGTGGATACCAACGATGAGTGGATCCGCACCCGGACCGGCATCTCCGAGCGCCGTATTTTAAAAGGAGAAGGGCTGGCGACTTCTGATATGGTAGTTCCTGCTGTTAGGCAGCTTTGTGAGAAAAGGGGCATCAGCCCGGAAGAAATAGATTGTCTGATAGTAGGCACGGTTACTCCCGACATGGTATTTCCCTCTACAGCCAATATTGCCTGTGATAAACTGGGTGCCAAAAATGCATGGGGCTTTGATGTGTCAGCCGCCTGTTCCGGTTTTTTATATTCCCTTACCCAGGGTGCTGCATTAATAGAAAGCGGTCGCTACAAAAAAGTAGTGGTATGCGGGGCAGATAAAATGAGTGCTATAGTGGATTACAGCGACAGAGCCACCTGTATCATCTTTGGCGATGGTGCTGGCGCAGTATTATTAGAACCTTCGGAAGACGGTTCCGGCATACAGGATTCAATACTAAAAAGTGACGGCAGCGGCTGTCAATTTCTGCATATGAAGGCGGGTGGTTCAAAAAAACCTGCTACAATTGAAACCGTGATGGCGAGAGAGCACTTTGCTTACCAGGAAGGCCAGGCTGTATTCAAGTTTGCCGTAAAAGGTATGGCTGATGTAAGCGCCGAATTATTGGAAAGAAATAGCCTGACGGGTGAAGATATTGCCTGGCTGGTACCTCACCAGGCCAACCTGCGCATTATCGATGCGACAGCCAACCGGATGGGGTTGCCAAAGGAAAAAGTAATGATCAATATCCAGAAGTATGGCAACACTACTGCTGGTACTATACCGCTATGCCTGTGGGAATGGGAAAGCCAATTAAAAAAGGGTGACAATATTGTACTGGCAGCATTTGGCGGTGGCTTTACTTGGGGTTCCACCCTGGTGAAGTGGGCATACTAGCACTACCTGTTTTCACTTATTTTGCAAACAATACTAAGGGTATTCACTTTCTGTCGACTGCGGTTTACCCGTATCGCCGTTGATTGAACACAAGATTATACCCCGGATTTAATAAGGTTTAGCTTCTCTGTTTATATTCGCTTTAACCATCTATAAATCCATACTAATGTCGAGCCGTACCCGAGCCAAAAAGAAATTCTGGAGGTCTGTATTACAATTGTCCCTCATCTACGCCATTATTATACCCATTGTCTTTTACTTGCTCGATAAAGAGACATTTCTCAAGCTGGCTAAAAGAGATACTGCCTTGTTTGTACTGGAGATAGCCGGCGCTGCTGTGGGCCTTGCGCTCATCATTTCGTTCTGGAGCCGCAGAGACCCGGAACTCCGAAACTGGTAAAGAACCTACTGGATACTGATCTTGTATGGTACCAGCTGCTGATCCCGTTCCATCCGGAATGAATCAATAGGTATAAGTGTCATTTTTTTCAGTTCTACCCCGGTTGTTTTTTGCTCCAAAATAAACTCCACCTGTAGTTCGGTACCAATATCAGTAATATACCGGTACCGGTACAAATTGCCGTCTTCAAACTCAAGGTCGGTATATCTTTTTGCAACTGCCGCTATCTGCCGGTGATCTTTTACAAAACGCTGTACTAAAGAATCCATTGCGGGAGTACTTCTTTTCAATAGTTCTTCGGGCATATAGTTCCTGATACTGGCAATATTGCCCTCTTCTATACTTTTAACCAGCAACTCTGCTACCCCGTCTATATTCTGCGCCGGTTTTGAAGCACAGGAAAATAGAAAGAGCAGCGCTACCCAATAATATCTCATGCTATTATCTTTTTGTGCCCATTACCCAGGTATGAAAATCAGTGGAAGGTAATTTTTCCACGCCTAACTGCCGCAACATGGTAACCAATTGGCCACGGTGATAAGTACCATGGTTAAACACATGGTGCAGCATCTGGTAAAGAGGCATTTTAAAATGTTCTTTCTTGCGGTTGTAATACTGGAACACATGGTCAAAAGAGGATTCTGGTGTAATGCTGACCCACTCTTCCCACTGCTTTGCCTGGTGGAGCAGTGTGCTCACCAACTCCTGCATGGTACCGGTAAAATTCTCGCTGGGCACCACGATACGCTCCTGCAGTTTCATCCGTTGCCACCAGATGCTTTCCGCATCAAGCATGTGCAGCACTGTTTTGTACAGAGTTGGAAAACTAGATACTACTTCAGCCTGTTGTTTTTCCTGCGGCAATGCGAGAATGATATCCATGATACGATGGCTTGCCCACACATTGTATGCTGCATATTGTTTTAAGAGTTCTTTCATGCACCTATTCCTTAAAGGGGTATTTTTGATGAACTGTAAATTACAAAGCCGGCATAGTATTAAACGGCCAACTGCCCTGCCGGTTTCGATAAATATCGCTAACAAAAATTCTATAATGGACAAAAGTTTTCCACTAAGCGGATGGGGTTCAGTAGCCGTGCATGGCGGACACCGGCAAGACCCTTTGTATGCACACCAGGTGCCGATCTATGCCAGCAGCACTTATGTGTTTGATGATGCAGAACAGGGGATGCGCCGCTTCAGCGGAAAAGAAGAAGGCTATATCTACAGCCGATGGGGCAATCCTACTATGACAGAAGCCGAAGAAAAAATAGCGGCCCTGGAAACTTTTGGATTAGGACTGGAAGTGAAAGGTATCCTGCATGCCTCCGGGATGGCTGCCATCTCCACGCTGATGCTGGCCACACTGAAACCAGGTGACAAGATCATTACACATTATTCTCTTTATGGCGGCACGAATGAGCTGGTGAATAAAGTATTGCCTGCATTCAACATCAGCGCTGTTATTGACGACCTGAGAGACCTGGACAAAGCCGAAAGCCTGCTGAAAGCAGACCCCTCGATAAAGATGCTGTACCTGGAAACACCGGCCAACCCCACCATACAATGTGTGGATATTGAAGAACTGAGCAAACTGGCTAAACAATACCACTGCATAGTAGCCTGCGATAATACATTTGCCACGCCTTACCTGCAACAGCCTTTCAGATATGAGGTGGATTTTGTGGT
>JAEUVL010000591.1 GCA_016786965.1 Chitinophagaceae bacterium | reverse complement strand
GTCCGGGCTTTTGCATTGCCCCTCAAATGTTCCGGGGCAAACCCGTCAAACAACAGGTCATACGCCGGATGGACCGCTACCAATTGCCCCTGCAGGTGAGTGGACAATTCAGTGATCTCCAAACCGCAGTCATTTACGATTCCTTTTATTTCATCCGCATACGTTTTGCTTTCAGCAGCTTTTTGCAGGTCCAGCAGACGGGGATCCAGCGTAGGTATCTGCACCCCTTTAAATCCCAGGGCTTCTGCCCACAGGCAAATTGATTTGAGGTTATCAAACGGCGGCTTATCATCCATGAACTGCGCCAGGAAAACACCAGGGCCTTTAATTGTTGTCATAATTTTCTCGCTAAGGCGCAAAGACGCTACGCCATGGTTTAAAGATTAACAATATCTGCTTGGCAGCTCAGCAAAATACTCATTTGGTTGCCCGCAAAGGTGATATGCTGCCAAGCTTTCACCTAAAGATTATTTACAATTCTTCTTATCCCGTTTTTTAATATTGCTTCATTAAAATTAAGAAGCATTCCTAATTTAAGCCCGGTAAGTTTCAGGTATGTCAGCACCTGTTTCGGATGTACTGCTGTCAATGTCTCCACCGACTTTAACTCAACCAGCACTTCGTTTTCCACTATCAGGTCTGCCCTAAACCCATATTCCATTCTTACATTTCTCCAAACAACAGGTATCAATTCCTGTCGCTGAACAAATAACCCATGCTCATTCCTGAGTTCATAAAACATGACCTCTTCATAGACAGACTCCAGCAAACCCGGCCCTAATTCCTTATGAATACTGAAAGCTGTATCCAGTATTATCTTCGATAATTCATTCTCGTGCATAATAAATTACAATTCCTGATTATAACTTTGCGCCCCTGCGCCTTTGCGAGAGAAATGAATATGGTTTTACTTAAACTTCTTTGGCAGAACTACACTTCAAACTTCATCCACTTTTCATTGCTTTGCCCGCTTTTCACCACGTTCTCAATAAATGCCATACCTCTTATGCCTTCCTCCACCGATGGAAAGTCCAGCCATTCCTCTTTAGGTGTTTCGTTATTGAGTTTTGCTTTTAAGGTCAGGGCAAAATTGCGGTATAAGTTGGCAAACGCTTCCAGGTATCCTTCCGGGTGACCGGCCGGCGTACGGCAATTATGACTGGCAAATGAACTCAGGTAACCTGTTCCGGCCCGGTATATCTCCGCTGGCTTGTCCAGCCATTTTACCAGCAAGGTATTAGCATCCTCCTGCTTCCATTCTATACCACCTTTTTCTCCATACACTCTTATCTTCACATTGTTCTCTTCTCCCGCTGCCACTTGTGTGGCCATCAGCACACCGGTAGCACCATTATTGAATTTTAAAAAGGCCGCACCATCATCATCCAGCATTCTTCCTTCCACTACTATGTTCAATTGTGCGCACATCTCAGTTACCTGCAATCCGGTTACATATTCTGCTAAATTAAATGCATGAGTACCGATATCACCCATCGAACCGGCTGCGCCGCTTTTCTTAGGGTCAGTTCTCCAAGAAGCCTGCGCCTGCCCGGTCTTTTCCAGGAAAGTACTGAGCCATCCCTGTGGATACTCTACAAACACTTTTCTTATTTTACCCAGGGCGCCCGACTTCAGGAATTGTTTCGCCTGCTTCACCATCGGGTAGCCAGTATAGGTATGACAAAGCAATAAACTAAGCCCTGTTGCTGCAAGCTTTTCTTTTAATTGAACAGCCTGCTCCAGTGAAAAGGTAATAGGTTTTTCTATCACCACATTAAAGCCTTTGTCCAATGCCATCATAGCAGGATCAAAGTGAACAAAGTTGGGAGTAACGATGCTCACAAAGTCCAGGCGTTTATCAGCCGGCATGGCAGCTTCTTTTTCCAGCATCACTTTGTAATCGGTATAAATACGGTCCTGTTCCAGGTATAAAATATTTCCTGATTCAACAGCGATATCGGGGTTAACGCTCAAAGCACCGGCAACCAGTTCTACCTGGCCGTCCATATTAAAGGCAAGCCGGTGAACAGCGCCGATGAAAGCATCTTTTCCACCGCCGATCATTCCCATACGTAGTTTTCGGTTTATCATCGCAAACGTTTGAAGTTTTTATGTATCCTGCTATGCGGGAGGCAAGTTAAAAAATGTGTTTAAGAAACATCAATGTGTGTTTAAAAATAGTACATTTAGTTTTCTTAATTTATTTTTTTAAACCAACGATTATTAAACAAGCCTGCGTATGAAATCAACTGTCCGCATCCAATTGTCCGCCATGATGTTTTTGAATTTTTTTGTGTGGGGCATCTGGTTCGTTACGATGGGTACTTATTTAACGAAGGGTAATATTGGAGCTACCGGCGGACAAACAGGACTGGCCTATGGCACACAATGCCTTGGTGCCATCATCGCACCTTTCATTATCGGTATGATAGCCGACCGTTTCTTTGCTGCACAGAAGATACTTGGTGTGTTACATTTGGCAGGTGCCGGCCTTCTGTATTATATATCCACGCAAAGCAGTTTTGGTTCTTTCTATTCACTGCTGATCATTTATATGATCAT
>JAEUVL010000781.1 GCA_016786965.1 Chitinophagaceae bacterium | reverse complement strand
AAATTATGGCCAGAATTGTACGAAGTGCAATTCAGCGAATGATCATTTGCCTATCACATAAATAACCGAACTGCATCGTTTCACATCACCCGTGGCTTTTAAATTCGACCGGAGGCCATTGAAGAAAGAAGCCACCAGGTTCGTCTTGCCATTTTTATATTTACTGCTCAGCATGGAAATATAAAAACTGTCATACCACATGGGTATATGCTGGTATAATTTCAGTCCATGCTTTTCCACCAGTACCTGGATCGATTGCGGGGAAAAATGATACAGGTGACGGGGCACATCATATGCTGCCCAAAACTCTTTATATATATCAGCATCCTTTGACGTGTAATTCGGAACTGCAATAAACAATCGCCCTTTCTCTTTCAGCAGCTTTTTTAATTGGGCCATATATGCCTGCAACTCATGCACATGCTCCAGCACATGCCACAGGGTAATAGCATCGTAAGCAGCAGCCGGCAATTGATAGAACTGGCTGATATCTGTTAGCTCCACCCCATTTACTTCCAGCGATACTTTTCTCGCATCTGCATCTGGCTCCAGGCCCGTTACAGTCCAGCCCTGCTGCTTCATTTCCTTTACAAATGCACCCGTGCCACTGCCCACATCCAGCAGTTGCCCACCGGTAACCCCGGTTGCTTTTTCAATCAGCTTCCGCTTTTGCTTTAAGGTTCTTTTGCGTACCCACTGGTACAGCCGGTTTATCAATCCTTTGGAAGTATTGGTATGTGAAATATAATTTTCTGACTTATAATAAGGAGAAACAGAGGCCGCATCGGGCACATCCTGGGTAAACTGAAGTGTGCAAACATTACATATTGCAATAGGAAATGTTTCGCCGCTTACCGTATAGTCTTTGGCAACCAGTGCCTGCTTTATGTCAGCCGATCCGCAAACCGGGCAATGAGTATAACGAATGAATGGGGCCATGAGGGCGCAAAGTAAATTTAAAATAGGCAAATAAGTATTGAAATACCTATGGAAGTATCCTGTAAGAGGCCGGCGCTTCCACCGGTGAAGCCTTTATGCCATTAGCGGCAGAAGAAAGCTGCACTCCATGCTCAGAAAAATACCAGCCAAGGAACATTATAGCCAGTAACCCTATGGCCAGTGCATAAGCCCACCAGTATGATTTTTTATCCTCTGTCTGGCTGAGCATTTCCACCATTTCAGCAGAGGTTTTTTGATCTTCCCCTACTCTTATCATATGGGCCGCTTTGTCCCGTATCACTTTTTCGGCAGGAATGGCTTTTTCCAATACTACTTCCTCGGCTGCAGGTACAAATTTTACATCCCCGCCAAGCCCTTTGCTTAATGTACCAACTCTGTTCCAGGTAATAATATCTCCTTCCATCAGTTGCTTTTTCATAGCAAAAGCAAAATCATTGAAGCGGAAGATGGCT
>JAEUVL010000517.1 GCA_016786965.1 Chitinophagaceae bacterium | reverse complement strand
ACTTCCTCGGCTGCAGGTACAAATTTTACATCCCCGCCAAGCCCTTTGCTTAATGTACCAACTCTGTTCCAGGTAATAATATCTCCTTCCATCAGTTGCTTTTTCATAGCAAAAGCAAAATCATTGAAGCGGAAGATGGCTTCCCTGTCCGAAATGCCACATGTGTATGCCAGCCAGTTGAAGAAGCCCTTGCCCGGCAGGTGGCCTCCATGCTGCATGGTCACAGCATAAGAGGGCGGTAGTATCTGTTTGTTAGGAAAATCAACAGTGGCTGATCGTCTCTCCAATAAAAAAGTGCCGATGCCCGGCACTGGTAATTCTTTATGTTGCAGAAGGTATTGAAACAGTTCGCTGTACATCATCAGTTCTTTTGGTCGAACGAAAATACAACTCCGCCGACAAAGTTGAACCCATATACCGGGTATTGGTTCCAGCGCTGGTATTCCTTATTGAAAACATTATTGAACTGTGCCCACAAATTGATATTCTTGGTGATCTTGAATTCCAATCCGGCACTCAGGTCCACTGCTCCGGTAAGCCGGTCTGAAGTATTATCTTTTTTAAGGTACTGTGCGCCATTGAATGCATAGAGATCAGTTTTCAGCCACAGGTCTTTAATTACCTGCAGGCGCATGGCAGCTTTAAATTCCAACGGTATCAACCCCCAGGCTTTTGCCTGGTTTTGTAATCCTGTGAACTGGTTAAAGGTAAGCCCGGTAATGAGGGAGAACCTTTCATGGATATTAAACCCTAATTCACCGCCCAGGTTCACTACATTGATCCGCCCTTCATTTACTACCCGGAATGATTTACCATCACCGGCAGCAGTTGTATCATTAATGAACAAGGGCTGATTATTCAGCTTGTTAAAACCCACTTTGGCAGCATAGCTGAAATGATTACCCACAGACCCCTTGAAACCGGCAAAGCGTTCCTCGATCCAGGTATTTTTAAATTCAGCCGGCAACCATAACCAGGGATTTTGAGAGGTCAGGTATTGGAATGTTGTTTTGCGGATATAGCCTGTCCAGCCCACCTGGAAAGTAAATCGCCTGTCTTCCGTACTGATATCAGCAAGGATATTCGGGAACATTTTAAATGACTTATTATCCCATGACGGCCTGATACCTGCCTGTACATTCAGCTTTGATGTCTTGTACAATACAGAAGGAGAAATATAATAGATAGTATTATTAAATGCTGCCTTACCATCAGGTGAAAGACGGGTAAGATCAAAGGTCAGTCCAAGATTTACAGCGAATGATTTGTCTATTGCCTTTTGTAAGGGCAGGTTCAGCACAGTGTTGCTTTCAGAATTCTTCAGGTTATCACTGAATACATCTATCTTAACCTCGGGAGCATAAGTTAATCCGAATTCTGTTTTGTTGATATTATGCATGGCCAGCCGTCCGCTGATGGTCTGGTAATTTCGTTTAATTGAATCCGTTGGAAATACCAATGTTGCAGGTTCGTAACCGTACTTATAGGTACGCAACTGGTTCATTCCTATACTGGCATCCCACTGAAGGTTATTACCTGATTTAAAATAGCCTGCCAGTTTCACATTGGTATTGGCGAATTTTTGAAAATCCCTTTTCCCATCCGAACCCACATGCTTTGCATAGATATTCAAACCCGCTGTTTTACCATCTCCAAAAGAAATGCCTGCCTGCACATAGGGGGTACGAAGGCTTCCGAATCCGGCTTTAATATATCCGCTGTTATTGAATTTCCCATTGGTGTCAATATCAAGCGCCAGTGGTTTTAATGCACCTGGTTGATAAGCAAATAATAAATTCTGGTTAGGTATCTCGTATTTCAGTTTGGCCTTTGTCGTGTCTACGGCAGGGGGAGTGGCATTGAAATTGATCTTCGCAGCTTCCCTTAGCACTGGCTTGAAACTGGATACGATATCTATACCACCTTTCTTGGTCGTATCTTTCTGGGCGTTGGAGATCCCAAAAGAGAATATACCCAATCCCAAAAACAAGAATCTGTATAACCGTTTATTCGTCATTATAATTTCCATTTCGTTCTTTCTTTATGTTCTCTCCGGCAAAACCGGCTGTATTTATTATACTGTACAATAGAAAAAGCAATTTCCATATTTAACCACTATCATCTCTCCACTATCATCTATCATCTGTTATTTATCCTCCCACCTTACTCGACTGTCCTTCTTCATCCACCACCGCATTCAGTTTCGCCTGGGCTTCTCCTTTCAGTTCAGGGTCCACTGTATTGTCCACCACACTCTGGAAAGTGGCTTTAGCATTGAAAAAATCTTTTTGCTTAAAATAAATATCACCCAGCAATATGTAGGCCTTGGTGATCCAGTAATCATAAGAACCGCTCTTATTGATCGTTTCAAAAGCCGACTTCTCCGCATCTCCCAATTTATTCAACTGGAACCAGCAGTTGGCGATCTCATACCGGGCTTCAGCTGCCAGGGCTGCTTTATTCAACTGTACCACCGATTTAAAACTGGCGATGGCCTGGTCGTATTGCCTGTTTACTTGGTAAGATTTACCAATCGCCATATTAGCCAGTGTCTTATCATCACCACTGCTGCCTTTTGCCGCTGTCAGTTCTTTTGCATTCTCTACTGCTTCTGTCCATTTTTCCTGTTGGTACTGGCAGCGCAATAATCCCCGCATGGCTTCCAGTTTGTTCTCCTGGCTGGAGGTGATCTGCTTCAACTGTGCATAGTATGTTTCTGCCTTGGCATAATTCTTCACCTCAAAGAAATTGATCCGGGCAGCAGTGAGCACTGCTCTCTCTGCATATTTATTGGGAGCATTTTCTGCTACTGCATCGTAGCCTGTCAGTGCATTGTTCCAGTCTTTCTTTGAATTATAAATTTCAGCCCGGTTGAAATTCGCATCCAGTGCATGAGCTCCATTCGGGAATTTTTGCAGGTAATTATTAAATGCAGCAAGGGCGGCATTAATGTTCTGGTCATCATATTGTTTCTCTGCTGCTGCATAAGTAAGAGAATCTTCTGTGTCCACACTCAATGGACGACCGGCCTCCCGCATAAAAGCCGCATACTCTTCCGGCTTTCCATCCTCTATATAAATGGTCTTCACATTATCCAGGGCATCTTCAGCTTCCGGTGAACTGGGGTACTTGTCCACCAGTATCTTGAACTGCTTCAATGCTTCAGCATTATTATCAATGTTATAATAAGCCGTTCCCATTTTCAGGTGTGCCTGTGGTATCAGGCTCGCATTGCCACTGGTCTTGATCACATTGCTTAAGTAAGGAATGGATTCCCGGAAACGTTCATCGCCCATATAGGTATTGGCGATCTCCATATTAGCATCCGTAACCAATGATGAAGTGGGGAACTTCCTTATCATGGTATTCATCAGGGATATCTTTTCATTTGAACTTTTCACTCCCGCCAGCATCGCATTTTGGAAAGTGGCATAGTCCTCCGAAGGCCAGGAAAGCTTTATCGCATTGTCATACATATTTTTGGCTTTCGTATAGTCCTTCTGCATATAATAGCAATCAGCCGTGCGGATATAAGCATCCTGCGTCAGCGGATCGGAGTTCAGGGCCGGGTTTTTGGCCAATGGCTCAAAGTATTTTAGTGCTACCGGGTAATTTTCCTTGCGCAGGTATGCATACCCCAAATTGTACCGTCCGTTATTAATATTCGCTTCACCACTGGTTGGCGAACCCGCATCTGCATAAGCATGATAATATTTAATAGCATCGTCCAGTTTATTATTGCGGTAGGCCAGCTCCCCTTTCCAGAAATTAAGCAGTGGTTTTACAGAACCATTATTAGGGTCTGCCAGTGCCTTATCCAGCATTGCATCAGCTTCAGCCAGGCGGCCATCATTGATCAGTTCCGTAGCACGGCCATAAAGTATGCGGGGATAGAGCCGTTTGGCATTCTCTGAAGGTTTATCAAGGCTTTCCAGCAACACCTGCGCATCTTTAAAATTATTCGTATTGGCCAGCACGTCCACCATCAGTTCCTTCGCTTCCGGGTTATAAGTGGAATTCGGATAATCAGCTATAAAAGAACTAAGGCTGTTCAGGGCTTCGTCCTGGTAACCGAGCTCGTAAGAGAGTTTGGCGTACTGGTATTTAGAGATCTCTTTCTGCTCGGGATAACTGCTGTTGGAAGAGCAAAAAAGGAAGGCATTCCTTGCATTCGACTTCTGCCCGGTTTTCAAATAGGCATCGCCTAACAGGTACATGGCATGCTGACTCAGCGAATCATCTTTGCCACTCAGCTGTTTAAACCCTTCAATGGCTTTGGTCAGTTGCTTGGCCTGGTAATAACAATAAGATAATTCATACAGGTCTTCCCTGCGTACTTTTTTAGAACGGCTTACATAATCCTCCAGGTAAGGAAGAGCTTTGGCATATTCCTTTTTTTCAAAATAAGCATGACCAAGCATTTGTTTTAATTCAAGGTCATAATACTGGGAACTGCTGCCGGATTGCAGCTTATTCTGTATATAAGTAATCGCTTCGTCTTTCTTGCCTTGTGCATAATATATCTGGGCTATGTAATAAGGCACTACTGTTCCATAGTTCTTTTCATTCTCCACTATTTTGAAACTTTCCAGTGCCGTGGCATACTGCCCATCCCGGAAAGACAAAAAACCGTAGTAGTAGTTCGCATCCATGTAATTCGGATCATCTTTGATCATTCGGATGCTGTTGAACAATGGCTTGGCTTCCGCAAACCGCTGCAGGGTAAAATAGGCATACCCCTGGTGAAACTTCATATCCGAAATCTCCCGGTTGCTCAGGTTAGCTATTTCAGTCTGCTCATAGCGGTTGGCCGCTTCGGGCAGTTTGTCCTGCCGGAAATAATACTCTCCCAGGTGATAATTCATCATCTGTACACGGGCAGTATTCTTCTCCAGGTCAATATACTCAAGTGCTTCTTCTTCTGCCCGGCCTTCATTTTGCTTCAGGGCACACACGGTAGTGTAATAACTGATCTCCTGAACGGTTACAGGCAGGTTTGCTTTGTCTGTTTCCCGTACAGATTGCTTCAGTTCCTTAAATAAAGGATAAGCCAGGCTGTACTGTTCTTTTTGAAAATACTCCTTCGCCTCTTTGAAGGTTGTTTCGGGATCTGTGTAGTAACGGGTTTGCTGTGCAAATGAACAAACACTAAGTAAAATGGCTATAGCTAACAAGCTTTGATTCTTCATGTTGGGATGTCCTTTAACCGATGGCCCCAAAAGGCGGGGATGAATGGATAAACGTTGCGAATATTCAAATTATTTCCTCTAAACCCAAACATCATTCCAAACAGGTGTGGATAAGTAAGTGATCGCTTATGGTTTAACATTTCATTGGTTATATCTGCCGGATATGAACAGTAAAACAACAATAAAAACATCCCGTCAGATGAAATAAAATAATAATTAGCTTCGGGCATGTTTATCACCGAAACACAAATAAGAGTGCGATACGCTGAAACCGACCAAATGGGTGTTGTGTATCACAGCAATTACTTCCCTTATTTTGAATCCGCCCGTGCTGAATCCATCCGTCAACTGGGATTTACGTATGCAGACATGGAAAAAATGGGTGTCATCATGCCGGTCATTGATGTTCATTGCAGGTATTTACGGCCGGCCAAATACGATGACCTCCTTACCGTAAAGACCATGCTGAAAGAACTGCCCCTTCATCATAAAATAGAATTCCACCATGAGGTATATAATGAACAGGATGAATTGCTGGCCGTGGGGAAGATCACTTTGTACTTCATGGAGGCCAAAGGGATGAAAAGGACCACCATGCCTGCCGAACTGCTTGAAAAACTGCAATCATATTTTGCCTAATTTTATTTGATGGAGAATTATACCGGCCCAACACCAGGAAATAATGATGAAGAGGCTCTTGTACCGGGAGAAGAAGGTATAACCACTGCCGGTACTTCCGCTGCAGACACAGCTCCGGTATTGCCCAAGTATGAAAAAAAAGACCAGGCTACCAATATCTGGCTTAGATCTTTTGTAAGCCTTGCCGCCTACCTTGTTTTAGGATTTTATATTTTCCCGAGCCCAAAGATCTTGTTGCTGATCACCGCTATTGTAATGATACATGAACTGGGACATTTCTTTGCGATGAAGTTTTTCGGTTACAATGATCTTGGCATTTTCTTTATCCCCTTGTTGGGCGCTTATGTATCAGGTACCAAGCGGGAGATATCCCAACGGCAATCGGCCATTATTTTGCTCGCCGGTCCATTGCCCGGTATCATTATAGGTGCCCTGCTTTTTTTATGGTGGCAAAACAACCCGCTTGCCTTTTTTTGGGGCATCCCCGTTTATACCATCGCAATAGCCTTCCTGTTATTAAACCTCATCAACCTTGTTCCCGTTTACCCGCTCGATGGAGGACAATTACTCAACCGGGTCTTCTTAGATGAAGAAAGCTGGATCAGCAAAGGATTTATACTATTGTCTATCGGGGCATTGGTGTGGATCGCTTTATTTGCTTTTGCAAAACCTTCCTATCCACTGCTGCTGTTTCCGGCCATGATGATACTGCGTTTGTTTGGAGATAAGAAAATAAACAGCATTGAAAAAAGAATTGAAGAGGCCGGCATTAATACTGATCTTGAATATAAAGACCTGCCGGATGAGGATTACTGGAAGATCCGGAATATCCTGATAGAAGAACATCCTTCCTTCCGGGATGTGGACCCTGCACCACCGTATGTATATAGTGAAAAGGAGGATAAAATAATGACGATGGTGCAAAACCTGCTTCATCGCCATCTGATACAGGATGTATCTGTAGCAGGAAAGATCATCATCCTTCTTATTTGGGCCACTGCTATCGCTTCGCCGTGGTTGCTGAATATGCAAACCTTACTGTTACAGAGACTAGGACTTTAAACAACCAGCCCGGATACATCAATTTTCTTATCTCTAAAAAAGCAAAGCATGAAACAACTGATTCTTTTCATCCTGTTAGCAGGCGTTTTTGCCTGCAAGTCAAAAACAAAAAGCGGGCCTTTGCCCGGAATACCCGGTGCAAACAAAGATTCTATTTCTGCCCAGGCTGATTCTGCCGGAACAACCACCGCTGGTAAGATCGACATTGAAAGTTTTGGAGATATAAAGCTGGGGCAACACTACCGGGAAACAGTAAAAGCCTTAGGAAACCCCGGTTCCAAATCCAAGGCCGTAGAATGGGGTGCTGATGGCCTGCTGCATGAAGACTGGACCTGGCCGGGTAAAGGACTCACCTTGAATCTTTCATCTGAAACAGGAAAGGTGGAAAGCTCTCTTTCTGTCTTCTCCATCACTGCAAAAAGCCCCTGTACGTTTAAAACAAAAGCAGGAGTGGGAATTGGCAGCAGTTATAATGAAGTACAGGCTGCTTATAAAGGGCATATTGATCCCTCAAGTGGTGATACCACGATCATTGTAGGTTCAGTGTACGGCGGTATCATCTTTACTTTTAAAGAAGACAAAGTATCTGAAATATTCCTGGGTGCTGCCGCAGAATAGTTATACCCGGTGATGGTCCGCCTTCCAGTTTTGTATAGCTGCCTTTATTTGTTTAGGCGGCATTTTTTCTTCCACTGCTTTTTTAGCGAGTGCAGGTAATTCCTCATCGCTCGCAAAACGAAGCGCAATGATTTGGCCTAACCGGAGCTGTTTGTCCAATGGTTTTCCGGTAAGCACAAAATGACGAAAATTCTCTTCGGCACGGATAGCTCTGTCCTGGGCACGAAGGGCAAAAACTCTTGCATACCAGAATAAACTGATCAGGACCAGGAAAACAACCACCAGCAAGGCGGCTGAATAATGCGTATGCGCATCAGCATGAAAAAGGTTCACAATACTGCCAATCAATCCTGCCAGGATCAATAAAGCGCTGATACCATGATAAGCTGGTACCAACCGGGTGTGATTCTTTAAATTTTGTTCTGCCATAAGAGATCGTTTTGGGTGGTCACTTTCATTTATTAGAAACCCGAATGTA
>JAEUVL010000461.1 GCA_016786965.1 Chitinophagaceae bacterium | reverse complement strand
TCCACCTGCAGTTTTTGCAGGTTGGTTTGTGTAGGTCCCACTACGGTTATTTCCAGGTCGCCTCTTTTTATGACAGGGTTGTTCTTAGCAGCAAGATAAAAATCAGGGCCTGCGTCTTTGTTCACCGGTATGTTCAGGTTGGTGGTCCGTTTCAGCACCTGGCTTCCTTCCCGGATGCCATTCAATGCCATACTCATGGTGTCCATCCGCACTTTATTGATGGCCGCCACCCTGTTTATCTTTCCGATGCGGCTTTCAATATCTTTGGTGCCGATGGTATTGCTGAAAGAATTGAACCATAGCTGCCCGATGGACAGGAAGGGTGGATGGCCGGTAGCCTCTTTCTGTTTTTGCAGGTCTGTCAAAAGATCAAGCACCCCAATGATATGGTCATTGTCCACATGGCTGATGACCACATCTTCGATGATGGTATGCCCTTTCAGTATATCCAGCAGGGCGGGCTTCAGGTGTTCATCATAGGTTTCCCGTGGGCCGCCGTCTATCAGCATATAGGAAAGACTTTTTGCTTCTCCGTATTCCAGCAAAAAACAATCACCGAAGCGGGCCTGTATCACATGTAGCTGCATCATAACTGCACGGTTGAGAAGTGACTGTTATTATCGCCAGTGGTCACTACGATGGCAAAGACCACATTACCGGCGGGTGCCACATTATCAGCTACAGCTTCGATTAAATAACTGCCATGTCCTGCATTCTCTATTCGTACGATCTCTATATTGTTAGTGAAGTCTTCTTCTTTATCTGAAAAGAATTCATCTTTTACATTGATGCCAGCATTGCCTTTCCATTTGGTAATGGTGCCTTCGAGGCTGATGAGCAGGTTCAGGTCGCTTTGTACATTCATGCGGGGATTATCCATAAATACCATGCAAATGCGCAGCCAGCTATCTTGTTTTAGCTCCAGCCGAAACATACGCCGCTCCCCGGCCTTGTTGAAAGGAAGCCGGCTATCTGTGAGAGAATCACAAAACCATAATTTGAAGTCCTCCTGCTTATTGGGTATGGTCATTTTCATATCCAGCATTCCATATCCCTGGTTATTGTTTGGTATCATCTCACTGCCCAGCATGGCGGATGCGCCTGAGAGGCGGCGGGTACCATTGAGCAACGTGGCTTTGATAAGGGCAGCGCCGGGTTGCTGATGGTCTCTTTTCTTTTTATAATACTCCCGCAC
>JAEUVL010000771.1 GCA_016786965.1 Chitinophagaceae bacterium | reverse complement strand
AGACATTTCCAGGGTAGACAATGCACTGATCAACTATCAGAGCGGACTTACCTTCGGCGAGATTAAAAAATATTACATTTGTTACATGAGATAGCTGCGGGTGATGAGCTATGAGCGGCAGGCCTGGAAGACCGGCTATTGACTCGTAACTCAAAACTCATAGCTCAAAGCTTTAAACTACATGCAATTCCCGGCTGCACAAATAGCACTTATCGTAAGTGGTAAGATAGAAGGCGATCCCAATGCCGCAGTTTCTTCTTTTGGAAAAATAGAAGAGGCAAAAGAAGGGCAGCTTACCTTTTTTGCCAATCCCAAATATGAAGACTTCCTGTACAGCACGAGGGCCTCTATCATTATTATTAATGACGCATACGAATTAAAGCAGCCGGTAACTGCCACCCTTATCCGGGTGCCGGATGCTTATACCGCCTTTGCCACCCTGCTGGGCAAGTACCAGGAAATAATGCAGCAACAGCTTACCGGTATCCAGCAGCCAAGCTATATTGCAAAGACGGCCACGTATGGCGAGAATGTGTTTATCGGCGCTTTTGCCTACCTGGGTGATAATGTGAAAGTGGGCAATAATACCAAGATATATCCCAATGCCTATATTGGTAATAACGTAACTATTGGCGACAATACCGTTATACATCCGGGGGTTAAGATCTATCATGATTGCAAAGTAGGCAACCAGGTCACCATTCATGCCGGCACGGTCATCGGCAGTGATGGATTTGGCTTTGCCCCGCAGGCGGACGGCACCTTAAAAAAAGTACCACAGCTTGGCAATGTAGTGATAGAAGACCATGTGGAAATAGGCGCCAATGCCACTATCGATAGGGCCACTATCGGTTCTACTTTAATAAAATCCGGCGCCAAACTGGACAACCTGATTCAAATAGCTCATAATGTGGAAGTGGGCAACTTTACCGTAATAGCAGCACAAGCAGGTGTAAGTGGCAGTACTAAGATTGGCAAAGGAGTAATGATAGGCGGACAAGCAGGGCTTGCTGGTCACCTGCAAGTGGCAGACGGCTCCAAGATCAATGCGCAGGCAGGCTTGGGTAAATCATTAAAAACACCGGGCCAGGCCGTCACAGGTTCACCAGCTTATGATTATAATAAAGCCATCCGCAGCCAATCCATGGCCCGCAACTTACCGGAGCTGGAGAAAAGGATACAGGAACTAGAGGCATTGGTGAAGCAATTGATGGCGGAAAAAGTGTAAACATGAACTTTTTAATCAGCATATATATATTGTCAGCCATTGGTGCTAAGCAAGATTCAATTTATCCTGTATACTTTTACGAAACACAATCATGTGCTGTCTTTTATGTTATTACACACAAAATGAAGCTAGACCTGTCCAATAAGGACTATTTTATCTTTTCAACAATCAGCGAAAAAAGTGGCATCACAGGTATCCAAAAGCCCAAACCAAATCTAAATTCAGTGACTGGCAAATGGACCTATGCAGATGGTATTCTCACGTTGTACCCTTTAAACTTGCTAAGCGACCACCGTGGACTTTATCCAGACATAATACAATTTAAAGCGGACCTATTTTGCCTTGAAATGTTGACACAAGATAAAAGCATAAAAAAGTTTCCCGGCTTTATGGCATCGCCCGTTGCTCCCCGACTATAATTATTGAAGTCTCTTTACTTTACAATCACAATATGAAAATCTCCGGCTTCACTTTCGTTCGCAATGCTGTTAAGTTCGACTACCCGGTAGTGGAATCCATCACTTCTATACTTCCTATCGTAGATGAATTTATCGTCAGTATCGGCAACAGTGATGATACTACTTTACAACTGATCCAATCCATCAATTCCCCCAAAATAAAGATTCATCATTCCGTATGGGATGATTCATTGAAAGAAGGCGGCCGGGTACTGGCTGTAGAAACAGATAAGGCATTGGCACAGGTAAGCCCCGATGCCGACTGGGTCTTTTACCTGCAAGCGGATGAAGTGGTTCACGAAAAAGATCTTGATATCATTGTAAAAGCAGCCGAAAAATATCTTGATAAAAAAGAAGTGGAAGGCTTTCTTTTTAACTACCGTCATTTATACGGCACCTATGATTATGTAGGAGATTCCCGCCGCTGGTACAGTCATGAAATAAGATTGCTCCGCCATACCGACAATGTGGTT
>JAEUVL010000419.1 GCA_016786965.1 Chitinophagaceae bacterium | reverse complement strand
AAATGAAAAGCGGTCCATAGACATGAACCGCTTTCTTTTTTAACCAAACAAACTCTATGCTAACCAAAAACTATTCTTTCACAGTGATGGAAGCGCCTTCGTTCCAGTGCTTGTGTTCAGGGGTATAGTACAAATACACGTTGCCTGATTTGGCTTTGTAGGTACCCGGTACCTCTGCTTTCAGGTCGAGTGAGAGGGTCTTGGTTTCATTGGGGGCAAAGCCCATCCAGTAAAACACCACATAATTGTCGAATATCTCGTAGTACGCTGCCTTATTCTTTTCTATGATCTCTTTTAGTTGCCAGGGCTGTGCTGACAGGCCGGCGGGTACACCGATCTTGGCAATGGCCATGGGCTGAAGAGTTGCTTTTGTATTGGTAACAGCGATTTCCATCCGCACGGTTTCGCCTGCCTTTGTTTCAGTGTTGCTTACACTGGTGGTTAATTTCAATTCTGCTTTGTCGCTGTTGGGTGGTGTATAGGTACTGTACGATACTTCAAAGTTGTAAGGCACTGCATTATCCTTTTTTGTATAGGTAACTGAAAAATTATTGATGCCTTCCTTCAGGTGCTGCTGTACGGTACCATATTCTTTCACAGGGGTATTATTGACCATGAAATCCACCGGTGCATCATTTGATACACGGTTGGTGAGTTTACTGAACTCCACGATGGCCTGCAATGCCATGACAGTGGCCTGCGTAGAGCCATAGCCATAATAACTTTTCTCTTTCATGATCTGCGACAGCAGCTCTGCTATTTTCAGCATATCGGGATTAGTTGTTCTCATCAGGGCAATAGCATAAAGAGCTTTGGTTTCCACCCGCAGCGAAGCATCCCGGGAGTTTACCACACTGGTCTCAGATTTCAGCTCACCGGCACTGCTCATTTTATGCAGGGCATTCAGTAACGAGGTGGCGGAAGTATTGTCTTTCATCTTTTGTGCCGCAATGGCCATCATGGCCATCTGATAGCCATCATTGCTCTGGAGGGCTTTCTTTACACTCGCCTGGTATTCCTTTTGTATCTCCATACCAGCACCTGCCTGCGTAA
>JAEUVL010000400.1 GCA_016786965.1 Chitinophagaceae bacterium | reverse complement strand
ATGGGTTTCCTTCCACCGCTTTGTCAAACCATGCCAGGGCCTGGTTCAGGTCTTTGCCATTATCCATATAATACATGGCTGCATTGAAATAAGGACGGTTGTCTTTGTTCATCAGCTGATCTATCTGTGCCATGACTTTGGATTCCACATCCACAGTGATCGGCAAGGCCACAGCCGTTTTTTCCCACATGATGTGCAGGGCGCAACTGTTAGATTTAATATCGGCAAATTGCATAGTGAAAGATTCCATTTCATCTTTCATGCTCATGGTTTCGGCAGTTACCCTTACTACGTCCATATCCTGTTTGTAAGCAGCAGGGCTGGTCACATCTAACTGTTTGCTGATGATGATAGTCCAGTCTTTTTTGTTAGGGATGGTCAGCAGGCCATACTTACCAGCCTTTACGGTAGTGGCACCGATCTTCACATCTTCCCCAAAGGTGATAGTGGTGGCGCTATTGGCACCGGTACGCCATACCTTTTCAAAAGGCACCAGGTCGCCAAATACTTTTCTTCCCTTCATGGCAGGGCGGGAATAAGAAAGCTCAATAGTAGACAAACCGAAATCCTGTTTAATGGTTTGAGTGGGGCTGGGAGCCGGTGTTTTTAACTGGGCTTCCGCAAGCAATAAAGACGATACAGCAATAGCTGTAAGCAACAATTTTTTCATATACGCAGGTTTTTATTTTAGAGAAGGCAAAGGTAGGGGAAAGGAGTAAGTTAGAAAGAGGAAGCAAGCAGTAAGTAGTGTCTTGGCTTGAGATAAGTTTGAACCACATAGCCATATAGGCGCATAATTGAAACACACATAGTTATGTGTTCGCCTATGTCTCTGTTTTTCTATGTGGATAAGAGTTAGAAATTGATGGTTACCGTAGTGCGGCCTTTTTTATTGGCATTGCGTTTCCATTTTGGCCCATCTTTTATCAGGCGGATCGCTTCTTTATCACATTTGCTGCAAAGGGATTTTTCTACCCGTATGTTCACCGGCTCACCATTCTTATCTACTTCAAAGGATACTTCTACTGAACTGGAATTGTTTTGCTTGGTCTTTATCTCTTCCGGTATTTCCAGGTTGTTGGCGGCATAGGTATTGTAATTGGCCCAGCCATCTGCAGGTTCTGGTTCCTGCAATGTTTTATTAGCATCCCGGTTCAGTGCAGCTACATTCGGCTTCTGGTTGCTGATGACCACTTCAGATAAATTCCTCCGGTCGTCCTGCATTACCACCTGGTTGGTAGGTAAGGTATTCCTGAGTTGTACCTGGTTATTTTCAAAACCGATAGAACGTACCTGTACGGTAAGGGCGGTGTCCGGGGAAGTAAGGTTGAAATAGCCGTTAGCATCTGCGTAAGTGCCTACTTTGTCTTCCACATTCGTCACATTGGCAAATGGCACACCCACATTATTGGCATCTGTTACCCGGCCGCGGAATATATTCGAACGCTGGTTGCGGTAAAAACTCTCTTCCGCCTTACGGGTATTGGCGGCCATATTTCTTTCTTTGCTGATATCAGTTTCCTGTATAGCTTTTGCTTTATTTTCAGCAGCCACCACGCCATTGGTTTGTGGAGCCTGTTTCTTTAGTACGTCATCCACATCTTTAGTTTCCTGTCTTCCGACCACCACGCCTTTATCTGCCTTTTCAGCATCCGACCATTTTGCAGGTTCATTTGGTACTACCGGCGACACTTTGGATGTTGCTACTTCATCAGTTATCTTACCAGGTACAGTAGTATTACCACTACTGGTAACAGTAGTAGTGCTGCCCTGAGTTGCTGTTATTCCGTCAGTGGTGATGGTCTTTTTATCTTCGGTATTGGTAAGACCGTTTTGGACAGGTGTGGGGGTGGTGGTGCCACCATTAGTGATGGCATCGCCTCCGGGTAATTTTGCAGAATCAGGAGAACCAGTTGCTTGCTTTTCTGTTTTTACAGCCGCTATATCATTCTCTTTTTTATTGAACAGAAACTGGCTGGCCAGTAAGCCAATCCCGCCGAGTATCACCACGGCTGCCGCTGCTCTGAACCAGGGGAACCCGGTTTTTGAGGTTCCACCCAGTGGAATGACTGTAGTTTGTTCCTCTTCAGTTCTGTCTGCCAGCCTTTTTTTCAGGTCGGCCATATCGGCCATAATATGTACACCAGGCACCGTATATCCTTCCAGGGCATCGGCCAGGAAAGGGTCTTCCAGCGCTGCTTTTTCCAGTTCATGCATTTCCCTGTTAGAAAGCAGGCCCTTGTGATATTTTTCAATATCAGCGGCGCTAAAGTTTTTTATGTTATTATCGTTTGCCATAAGGCATTGTAAAGTTCCGTTTTTTTTCAGACTTCGGATATCTCTATCCGGTATTATACCTCCGACCTCATCCCTCCGGGTTCTTTTTTTTCCATACAATTCTTCAGGTTTCGGCGCCCGTTCTGTATCAGGCTTCTCACTTGGTTCCATTCCTGACCGGTCAGCTCCACTATCTCATTGTAGCATTTTCCCTCCAGGTAAAAGAGCTTTATCGCATCACCCTGCTCTTTGGCCAGGGTGCCGAGGCAGTCTTCCATTTTCTTAAACTGCTCCTCTTTTTCGAACACACCATTCAGATGCACTTCTTCTTCCGATTGCACAAGTTCTGTTTTAAACTCTACGGTTTTGAGGTTTCGGGGGGTTCGCAGCTTCATCAGGCAGTGATTTTTAGCCAACTGGTGCAGCCAGCCTTTAAAATTTTCCACCTCATGCTTTTTCAATTTTGATACCAGTTCTTCAAAGATCAGCATCACACTGTCTTTGGCGGTTTCCGGTTCTTTGTAGTACTTCAGGCACACACCGTACACCAGTTCCATGTATCGCTGGTACAGTTCGCCCAAAACAGCCATGTCGCCCGATTCTTTGTACAGGGCCACCAGCTCTTTGTCGGATAGTGAGTTATGGGATATGTTCTTTATAAAAGCCAACGGTTAAAATTAGTGAATTATAGGCTAGCAGCCCAGCTTCGGGTTAAATGCCGTTTCAACTATGGTATATGCCAGCACTCCTGAGTTAACTGGTATTACCGGCCCGGAGCTGGTTGATTATCACCAGGATATTTCGGCCATCAGCTAACATGAAAGGCTTCTGGTATTAGTCAGTTCATTAAAATGGCCCTGCCTGGCTCCTGTTGGATGACAGTTCGTAATACCCTTCAATGTTCTTCAGACGATGTTGAGCCCATCCTGTAAGCATAGTGCAAGCATGGTGAAAGCATGGTACAAGCATAGAGACTTCATCAGAGTCCATATAAAATGGCAAAAAACGACAAAAACAGGTATAAACAGCAAACGGCACTTTTTGCCGGTGGTATAT
>JAEUVL010000386.1 GCA_016786965.1 Chitinophagaceae bacterium | reverse complement strand
AAAAAAACTCGCCCCGGTATATAATGATCTCGCCAAACTCTATCGCAAAACAAGAAGCCTTGACAGGGCGCTTGATAATTATAATAAAGCATCCGACATCTACCGCCAGTTAAAAGATACTGCCGGTATTGCCATGATATTAAATGAATCGGGGGTGGTATTTGAATACCGGGAAGATTACCGGGAAGCCATCAACCGCTACACCGCATCTATGAAACTTGCCGAAGCTGCCGGTGATTCATTAAGTGTGTCCTATTCCCTCAGTAATATTGCCGGGGTTTATGTCATCCAGAAAAAATACAACGAAGCTGAGACCAATTTACTCCGGGCCCTGAATATCCGGGAACTGTTAAAAGACAGTTTTGCCATTGCCCTCACCTACTCCGACCTTGGTGTGGCCATGAACAATAAAGGCGATTATAACAAAGCCATTGACTACCTCAACCGCAGTAATAAAGTAGCGGACCGATTGAAATATCCCGAACTGCAATCCAACAACTACAACGAACTATCCGCCGTCGCACAAAAGCAGGGCGATTTTCAAAAGGCGTTCCAGTACTTTTTACAACGCTCCGCATTGCGTGACAGCCTCTATGCATTGGAAAAAACAAAACAGATCGAAGAGCTCAATAGTAAATACGAAAGTGTAAAAAAAGAACAGCAGATCATCGAGCAAAAGAACCGCCTGCGCCTGCAGAACTATCTCTTCATTGGCATTGGCGGTGTGGTATTGTTCACCGGGTTGCTCATACACTCCCGCTACAAAAGAGAAAAACTGAAAAAAGAGCAGCAGCTCCAGGCCGAGATCATGAAGCAGCAGGAACTGGCCGTGAAGGCAGTGATGGAAGCCGAAGAAAATGAAAGAGAACGCATAGCCAAAGACCTGCACGATGGGGTGGGCCAAATGATGAGCGCCGCCAAGATGAACCTCTCCGCCTTTGAATCAGAACTGCAGCCCGGTAATCCCGAACAACACACCGCCTTTCAAAAGATCATTCAGTTGGTAGATGAGAGTTGCAAAGAAGTAAGGACCGTATCGCACATCATGATGCCAAATGCCTTATTAAAAAATAACCTCGGCGCTGCCATCCGCGACTTTGTCGACAAACTCTCCAACAAAGATCTTAAAGTACATGTGTACACAGAAGGATTGGATGAACGGCTCGATTCCAACATCGAAACCGTACTCTACCGGGTGGTACAGGAATGTGTGAACAATGCCATCAAACATGCCGGTGCCACCACATTAGACATATCCCTTATTCGTGACAAAGACGGCATCAGCGGGACCATTGAAGACAATGGCAAAGGCTTTGACACCACTGACAAAGAAAAATTCGAAGGCATAGGCCTCAAAAACATCACCACCCGTATTGAATACCTCAAAGGCACCGTGGATTTCGACTCCGCTCCCGGCAGGGGAACAGTGGTGGCCCTGCATGTGCCGATCGGGCAGTTATTATAAGAAATATCCCAGGGCGGTCTCTTCAAATAAATCCGCTCCCCAATTCATTTTTTATAGTATTTTACCACCGCCAAAGCAGCCCCGTACAACGGCTTAAGTCACGGCTGCGTCCACAGAGACCACAAACACCACCATGAAGCAGGAAAAGATAATATTGGCGCTCGTAGATGATCACCAGATAGTCATTGACGGACTCATGTCATTATTAAAAGGCCATGAGAAATTCCGCTTCGCCTTCGCCACCACCGATTCCTCCGAAGTAATGGATAAATTAACCCAAAC
>JAEUVL010000383.1 GCA_016786965.1 Chitinophagaceae bacterium | reverse complement strand
TTTTTGCATTTCAGCATGCTTCACTTTGGCATCTGCTTTCAGTTGCTCCATCTTTGTTTTCTGCTCTGTGGTAAGGATGGTTTCCATTTTAGCTTTTTGCTCTTTGCGGAGACCTTCCATTTTGCTCTTCCATTCTTTTACCGTGATATTGTCATTCTTTTTCAGGTCTTCCATCTTTTTCCTGAATTCCTCCCGCTGTGTTTTGAACTGTTCTTTCTGTGCATCGGTAAGATTCAATTGCTTCATCATCTCGTGACGGTCATGACCACCTTTTCTTTTGCCATGCATTTTATCGTGCATTCCTGGACGTTCAGTCTTTCTTTCAGGTATTTCCTGCCCGTTTACGGCAGCAGCCAGCGAAAGGATAACGGCTGATAAGATTATTTTTTTCATGTTTTAGTAGTTTGTTTTTTAGACGCCTGGCTTTTGGCAAACCTTCGTCCGGGCTTGTATGTAAATTGTTAACGGTTCTCAGACCCAATTAGATAAGGCAGGTTTAATGGAACTAAGAATTTGTTCGTAAGTGGCGATATTCAAGGAAGAGTGGGCTGGATAAAAGGGCAATGAAGTAAAGAAAACAGCAACCTTAAAATAAATAGGCATTAAAAATGGCCAATTTACAAGGCTCTCTTTTAGAGTAATAGAAGACGGATGATTACATATCATTTTGATAAATCAAAATCTCTGATTAAATACATTTTTTGCCAAATTCTGTAATTGGCTATACATTTTACGTTGCGAAGCAGTGTAAAAGATCCTTTTATCATCCGTCTAACCCGTTAAATACGAATGCAAAAAATATATTTTAAAATATCGAACTGATATTAATTCTTATTGGCCAATTGCCCGCAGGCGGCATCAATATCCTTTCCGCGGCTGCGGCGCAGGCGTACATTTACCCGGTGTTTGCCCAGGTATTCCATAAAGGCTTCCACTTTTTCTTCTTCCGGCTTTTCAAATTTGGCAAAATCAATTGGGTTATACTCGATCAGGTTCACAAGGTCAGCAGGTACCTGGCGGTACAGTTTGATCAGTTCATCCGCATCATCAAGGGAGTCATTGAAATTTTTAAAAAGAATATACTCAAAAGTGATCTCGTTATTGGTTTGCTTATAGAAGTAATTCAGCGCATCCACCAGCGATTTGATATTATTGGTATCATTGATCGGCATTATCTCATGCCGCTTCTGGTCATTGGCCGCATGCAGCGAAAGGGCCAGTTTGAATTTTACCTTGTCATCACCCAACTGCCGTATGCCTTTGGAAACACCTGCTGTGGATACGGTAATGCGTTTAGGACTCATCGCCATTCCATCTGGTGAAGTGATCTTTTCCACCGCTTTCAGCACATTTTTGTAATTCAGGAGTGGTTCTCCCATTCCCATGAAAACAATATTACTCAGTTTTTTATCATTCGTTTTCTCACATTGCTGGTTAATGATGGCTACTTGGTCATATATTTCGTCAAAATCAAGATTTCTTTTCCTGTCAATATACCCGGTAGCGCAGAACTTACAACTGAGTGAACAGCCGATCTGGGAAGATACACAGGCCGTAAACCGGGAGGTAGTGGGTATCAGCACACCTTCTATCAGGTGGCCGTCATGCGTTTTAAAACGGGATTTTATAGTACCATCAGAAGAATGCTGGATCGTGTCCACTGTAAGGGCCGGCAGAACAAAGGTTTCACCGAGCTTCTGACGGAGGTCTTTGCTCAGGTTGGTCATATCAGCAAAACTCATGGCGTTCTTTTGCCATATCCATTCATACACCTGTTTGGCCCTGAATTTCTTTTCGCCCATTTCTTCAAAAAAATGCTCTGTTTCAGCCAGGGACAGGTGTCTTATATTCTTATGTTCCATTCTTGCCATGGTGCAAAGATAGTGGTTGCCGCCTCTAGGGCCGGCCTACGGCAATAAGCGATACTAAATAGACCTTCCCCCGCCGGGGATGTATTGGCTGGTCTGCATGGGGGATGAAGCAAAGCCCCATTGGTAAAGTGAACAATCAATATACCAACTGGCCCTCACCATTGGTATTGACGGAATACATACCGGACACACTGAGTAGCAGGCTGGCTGGTTTACTCAGCAAAGCCTGTAGCAAACAGGTCTAATTATATAGAATAGGGTAATTAAACAATAGTGTCAGGATAATATACCCATGATGTTCCCATCCACTTATTAATGGGAACATCATGGGAACATCATCGAGACATCATGGGAATATCATGGGAACATCTATGACGAATAATTGAATACTTCATGCAGGAAAAAGCCCTGCAGCTGGCTGGTAAGCAGCAGGGAGAAACCATCTGTGGGGCTTTCTGATTACAATCAAAGTTTTGGTAAGAGGGTAAGTCCCTACAAGAATTGAAGTAAAAAAGAAATTGTTAAGAAAATACTCAACCTTAAAAGTGTTGTTGGCAGATTGAAAAATATTATTTTGATTTGTATCTCAATTATCGCCCAACCATACGCACTACCCCAGGGCATTTTTACCTACTTCTGAGCATGAAAGAAGAAACCTGTTGCAAAACAACAGTTGTTTTCTGAAAAGAAATTTTTGGAACTTTTTTTTACATGGATACTTCGCAGGATCACCTCAGCATTAATGGCTGATGAGATACCTGTGAAGTAAAAGGACAGGATTAGC
>JAEUVL010000382.1 GCA_016786965.1 Chitinophagaceae bacterium | reverse complement strand
AAATTCAAACTTCGTCATCAGGTTATTATACATGAAGTCGGTGTTGTTGTCCCTGATCTGTGTGCCACCCATTTTTACCTGGCGCAATGCCTGGTCCACGATCCAGTTTTGCTGCGGGAACTTATTAGCTACCGGTACAAGACGATAAGACAAACCATCTTTACGCAGGTATTGTGAAAAGCCCAATTCTCCAAAGGGAGATGTGAAGTAAATAGGTCGCTTCCATCCGTTAGCCGCATTGCTGGCAATGATGTTGAGGATTATGAAATCACTTTTTACCAGGCCGCCGCTTAGTTTGTTCTGCGGAATTTCAAATACCATTTCGCTTAAGGCGCTGTCGGAAGCATTGAAAAGACCATTCTTTTTAGCCTGCTCAATATTTACCGGTACTTTGAATTTGGATACCGGGAAGCTGCCATAGCCGACATCTCTTTTGGTTTCCTCATCTATCCTTGGTTTGCCCAGCACCTCTTTCATTACCTGGTAGAGATCGTAGAATTGATTAGGGTCGCCCTGCTGGCGGTAACGGAGAAACTCCCTGTTATGTCCTTCTATTTGCTCTGGCGTCCAAAGCACATCCAGCGAATCAGCATCGTTCACTTTATAGCGAAGCTGGTTTATATACCAATCAATACCCAAGAGGCTGTTATTGATGACCCTGATATCTTTCCGGATGCCTTCCACTTCTTGTGCATACCACAGCGGGTAGGTGTCGTTATCGCCGAAGGTGAATATAACCGCATTGGGTGCGCAACTTTCCAGGTAATTTTTGGCCATATCGGGAGCGGTGGTCTTATCGCTCCTGTCGTGATCATCCCATACCTGCTGTGCCATGAGTAAGGTTACAGCCAGGCCGGCAACGGTAGCGCCGATGTTAAGGATCTTGCTGTTCTCCCCATTGGAAGAAGCTGCCCGCAACAGGAAGGTAAGTGCAGCAGTAACAGCAGCAAAAATGGCTGTTACGAATATGGACACCATCAAGGCTTCGCCGCCGCTACCGGCAGGTAAACAGCTCATCAATGTGATGACGAAGGTTAATGCACTTCCATATATCATTGTATTTTGGAAAGTTAGTTTGTCGGCTTTATCCCTGGCCAGTTTTACCAGTGCTACCACAGAAAGACCGATCCACACAGCAAAGGCGTAGAAAGATCCCACGTAAGCATAGTCCCGTTCACGGGGCTGGTTGCCTGGCTGGTTCAGGTACAATACTACTGCCACACCGGTAAAGAAGAACAGGAGGAAATTAACCACCCAGTCTTTTTTATTCCGCAGGAACTGGTACACGCAACCAATGATACCAAGTATAAAGGGCAGCATATACAGTTTATTGTGTGCTTTATTCTTTTTAAGGCTTGGCGGCATCATGGATTGATCGCCGAGGCGTTTGTTATCGATGATGGAGATACCACTGATCCAGTTACCATCCCGTTTATTGCCGAGACCTTGTATATCATTTTGCTTACCGGCAAAATTCCACATAAAGTAGCGCCAGTACATAAAGCTCATCTGGTAGCTAAAGAACCATTCCATATTATCACCAAAGGAGGGTGGTACGTAGCGGTCGCGGCCGGTGATGGGGCTTTTTTCTGTATCCAGGTTTAACCATTCTGCATAAAATTCTGCATGGTACTGGTCATTGCTGCTGTCCCATATACGGGGGAAAAGCTGCATATCTGCACTCTGGTATTTTGGTTTTCTTTCAATACCGATAGGAATGTATTTGTCTTTACCCCTTACATATTTCATTTCGCCATTCTGAAATTCCACGTTGCCGTCATCAGCAAATTTATAATCAGCAGAAAAATGGGGCCCGTATAAAAGCGGTGCTTCACCATATTGTTCGCGGCTGAGATAATAGACCAGGTTGATCGGGTTGTCCACGTTATTCATGTCCACTACCGGGTTGGCATTGGAGCGGATCATGGTGGTGAAGTACATAAAGTAGCCCAGCATCATAAAGGCATAGCACCAGAGAGATAGTTTGATGATCTTAAGTGCGGAAGCCTTTAAGAAATAACCAATAACAACAGCCAGTGCAATGATGAGCAGCAAGCTGAGGATCTTTACTCCCACACCCGGCAGGTAGATAAAAGGTAAGGCGGATAAGAACAGGAACAAACCAAACCAGATCATCATTTTGGCTTGTGAGATATTTTTTTCATTGAAACGCAGTGCCCAGGTAAACAGAGCAGCTAATGCAATAAAATAAATTGCAAACCCGGAGAAGAAAGGCATTCCCAGTTTGTTTACAAACACCACATCGAAAATACCGGCGGCTTTCATCGAGTATTGTATCACGCCCAACTGAACCAGTCCGGTTATCAAACAGCCGATCAGGAAAGCGACAATAGCTCCTTTGGTGCTAACTGTATAACGGCGGTAGTAATAAATCATTACCGCAGCGGGGATACACAAGAGGTTCAATAAGTGAACGCCGATGGATAATCCCATCATAAAGAAGAATAACACGATCCAGCGGTCGCTTCTCGCTTTGGCATATGGGTCCATTCCGGCTTTTTCATCTGCATGTTCCCATTTCAGCATGATCCAGAACACTAATGCAGTAAAGAAGGATGATAGTGCGTATACCTCACCTTCCACAGCACTAAACCAGAACGAATCACTGAATGTGTAGGCCAGGGCACCTACTGCACCGGCCCCCATGGTGGTAAACAGCTGACTGCTGTTCAATTCTTCACCTACGCCTACAAACATCTTGCGGGCAAAGTGTGTTACACTCCAGAAAAGGAATAAAATAGTGCCGGCACTGGCCAGGGCACTCATAAAGTTGACTGCACTGGCTGCTGTTTGCCCGTTATCACCAAAAAGAATGATAAAGAAACGGCCCAGCAACACGAACAGCGGCGCACCTGGAGGGTGTGGTAGTTGCACTCCTTTAGCGCTGGCGATAAACTCTCCTGTATCCCACAGGCTACCTCTGGCCTCACGGGTAAGAAAATAGATAGCCAGGGCAATGAGAAAAATGACCCATCCGGTAATGTTATTGACTTTTCTGAAGTTCATAATTGCTTGATTTTGATAGCTGCCCGATTCCACGATGTGTTTCGTGGTTGGGAGACAGCAAAAATAGGGTTTCAGAGGTAGATTTTAGTTCCGGTCACACAGATTTAGGAATTTTACCCGGAGGGTATTGCGAAATGATAAACAGGGGAAAGAAAAGTCCGGAAAAGGGTGTTCAGGCAGACCCATTATAATAAGTAAAACAGCAATGATGTATTACTCAAAATAGACCTTAATGGTCTGGTAGGAAAGCTGCCCCTGCCGCATTTTCTCCGAGAACCCTTTGAGGCCAAACAGCCCGGCAGCATTGCCTTTGTTGATGGCAATCTCCAAATAACCGGCACTGTTGAAGAGGGCCAGTTTTTCGCCTTCGGCCACATCTGCATAGCTCTCACTGATGCGGTCTATCATTTCATCCCGCTTAAATACGATTCGGAAACTTCTTCCTTTTCGCTGTTCTTCAAATTGATCATGAGTAATATTGACGATCACATTTTCAAAACTGTCGATAAAGATGATCTGCCCTTCAATGGAATTGCTTTCCAGTACCGGCCGCAGGTGGCGTTTTTCAATATAACTAACATCTGGTATGCCCACGTCTTTGATGGATTCGCCATTTACCAATTGGTTGATGGCTTTTCCCATGGCAGATGTAAGATAAGTGGTGTTTTTGGTAACCGTTTTTTCCAACGGGATGCCGATCACTATTTCAGGCGATTCCTCCAGTATCATAGTAAGCAGCCCGTTATCAGCGCAAAGGATATATTGATTGTTATGAAAAGCCAGCAACAGTTGTTCCGGTTTCTTTTCAAAGAGATTTACCAGGATAAGATGGTAAGTGAATTCGGGAAAATTCTTTATAGCGCCGCGGCATACATAAGCTGCCTGCGGGTAGTTGAAAGGAGGAATATTGTGTGAAATATCAACGATGGTAAAGGCGGGGTTGATCTGTAATAATTGCGCCTTTACTGCTCCCACCAGGTAATCGGGGCTGCCTATATCTGAAGTAAGGGTGATGAGCGGCAAAGAGAAACAGGTTTAATGTATTACAGCAAATGAATTCTTTCAACACTTTCCGGATGCGCCGGGATAAAGTTCGGGATTTTATGAGCAGTTTCGGGCAACCGTGGTTTATAATATCATTTTACCAGCTTCCCATCTTTAAAGAAAAACTTGTACACGAGTTTGTCTGCCAGTTTTGGGAAAAACTTTTGCATGAATACGGTTCTTTTGCCGGTGAAGGTTAATACCAGTGTTCTTTTCTTTTTTCTTATTGCTTTTAATATATACCCGGCACAATCTTCAGCGCTCATCATTTTGCTTTCGTCCATGGGGGTTTCGCCATGTGAATTGGCATCTTTATTCAGCGCTGCCTGTCGTATGTTGGAAGTGGTAAAGCCGGGGCAAACCCACATTACATGCACACCGTCAGCCATGAGTTCAGTTTTGATGGCTTCCAGCCATCCCTGCAAGGCAAACTTACTGGCAGAGTAGCCGCTACGTCCCGGCAGGCCCCTGTACCCGGCGATGGAAGAAACACCTACAATAGTTCCCTTACGGGATATGATAGAATCAAGGGCATACTTGGTACAATATACTGAGCCGTAGAAATTAATGTCCATTACTTTTTTGATGACTTCTGTATTGGCTTCTTTGAGTAAAGCCCGCATGGACACGCCTGCATTATTGATCAGGATATCAATGCCGCCAAATACTTTTATAGTGGTTTCCATGAAGCGCCGGCAGTCATTCTCATTGCTTACATCGGCCACCATAGTATGCAGGTGTGCAGATGGATACTCTGCCTGGAGGGTATAAAGTTTATCATGATTGCGGCCGCAGGTGGCTACTTTGGCACCCATGATTATAAGAGAGTCTACCAATGCTTTGCCGATCCCATCGGTGCCGCCCGTTACCACCACTACTTTGTCTTTGAAATATACTGACATGAGAATTGAATTATGATTACAAACGTAGTTGAAAATCAGGCAAAATAAAAAAGCCTCCGATCGGAGGCTTTTGTGATCCCGCTGGGACTCGAACCCAGGGCCCTCCCGATTAAGATCGGGATGCTCTGCCTTTTGAGATCAGTTCCTCGATAAACTTTCTGGATTTCATCTTTTTGATCTTCAATTCCCGCTGTTTGGCTTCAGTTAATGTTTCATAAGGTTCAGAATACACTAATTTCCAGGGAATACCGGTGCTGGTAAACTTTGAATGTCCAATATTGTGCTCATATAGCCTCCTGTCCAGATCAGTGCATGCACCAACATAGTATTTGTTGATCTTTTCGGAATAAACTATATACACATAGGGCATAAACAAAAAAAAAGCTCCTGAATTTATCAAAAGCTTTTGTGATCCCGCTGGGACTCGAACCCAGGGCCCATACATTAAAAGTGTATTGCTCTACCAACTGAGCTACGAGATCAACCTGTTCCCTTTACCCTTTCGGATTTGGGAGTGCAAAAATACAGGCTCAGACCCTTTATGCCAAAAGTTTTTACATTAATTATCAACAGGTTTTCGAGAAAATGGGCCAATATGTTGTTTTGAGTGGTTAATGAGAACCAGATAATCGTAAACCGGGTATAAATATGGCCGTACAAAAGCAGCCAGTATCAGCTTAACGCTTCCTTCATCCGCTGCATTACCTCTTTTTCCAGCATTAACTGGGCCAGGTGGATCATGTTCATAAAGGCTTTTGCTCCTGATATGCCATGACCAATGATAACTGGTTTGGCCACACCCAACACCGGTGTCCCGCCATAGTTTTCGAAGTTGAAGCGTTCGAAATACTCATCTTTTACCTGCCTTTGGTGGCTTATATCGTACAATGACTCCGCCATTTTCAGAATGATATTACCGGTAAAGCCCTCACAAACCATTACATCTGCTTTATCCATTAGCACATCGCGGCCTTCGATATTACCGGCGAAGTTGATATGCTTATTTTCTTTCAGCAGCGGATATGTGGCCTGGGCCAGCAGGTTTCCTTTACCTTCTTCTTCCCCCACATTTATCAATCCTACTCTTGGTTTCTCGATACCCAGAATCAATTGCGCATACACTGAGCCCATTATGGCAAACTGGTTGAGTTGTTCCGGTTTACAATCTGCATTCAATCCCACATCCAGCAGGAGGCCGGTGCCGCCATTAGCTTTAGGAATGATGGTGGAAATAGTGGGCCGTATTACTCCTTCCACTGCTTTGATGCTGAACAGGGCCCCCACCAGCATAGCCCCGGTATTACCTGCACTGATAAAGGCATCCATTTTGCCTGTCGCCAGCAAATGAAAACCGATGGCAATGGAAGATTGTTTCTTTTCTTTTAGAGCTTTGGTGGGATGTTCATGCATACCGATCACCTGCTCTGCGTGGACGATGCTGATCTTTTCTGATGAAATATGTTGTTCTGTAAGAAGAGTTTCGATTTTTTCCTTGTCGCCAATAAGCAGGAGAGAGGCGGGAATATTATGGGCGGACAAATAAAGATGTACTCCTTTAACGGCTTCCATCGGGGCAAAATCACCACCCATCATATCTATACCAATCACCATGTTCAGTAGTATGCGTTATCAGAATAAAGGAGCAAGGTAAGAAAACAAGAAATTACGTGACGACAATTTAGCCAAATGCCCGCCTTTTTTGGGCGGGCAGGGACAAATATTACTTGATATTGTAAAGTAAGAAGTATTAGGCTTTGGGCGGCGCTTTTTCAGCTACCACTTTACCCTTGTAGTACAGTTTTCCTTCACTTACATGTGCACGGTGACGAACATGCAGTTCGCCGGTGGTGCTGTCTGTTGATAATGTAGCAGGGGTAGCTTTATAATGCGTTCTGCGCTTTGCACTTCTTTGCTGACTGTGTCTGCGTTTGGGATTAGGCATTTCTTACTATTTAAAAAACTTAAAAATATTGTTTGTCATTGGTCGGGAGTCTTTCATCCCACTCTCGTTCGTTTATTCACCTTCCAGATCTTTAAACTTTTCCAATCCTTTCCAGATCGGGTTCTCTTTTACTTCTTTTTCTTCAGGTTCCAGTTTTTTCAACACGTCCATGGCTGTCTTGTTGCAATAAGGGCCATCCATATTATCAAAGTCACAGGCTTTCTGCATTGGTATCGCCAGGTTGATGAACTCATAAACCCAGTCAGCTACGTCCAGGTGACTTTCGCCCTGGGCAATGTAGTACATATCCGGGTCTTCTTCCTGCTCATTCATCAGTTCCGGCTCCTCCACCATCTTTACCGTGATGTTGAATTCATCCCACAGATCTAACGGCAGGTTGCTGTTGCAACGGTCGCAGTTCACTTCCAGGGTGCCACCTATTTCAAACTTGAGCAACATAAAACTGCTTTTTTTGTCAAGCGAAAGTTTTACATTGGCTTTGCAGTTACGGAAGTCCTGCTGCTGGAATGCCTCAAAGAACCTGTCATCGATCACATAGTTGTATTCATGAACCCCGGGTTTTAACCCCACAAAAGCTATTTCAAACTCCCGGCGGCGGCTCATGGTCAACTTTTTAAGAGTGTGCAAAGGTATGGTAAAACATGTAATCTGTAAGGAGTAATTTGCTTTTTTTTATCGAATTCTTATTACTTTTAACGCTGATCCTTAATCATTAACTATTAATTACTTGCAACAGTTTTTAGCCCGACTTTTTGCCCGTCTGATGAAAAGCTGGAGCTGGGTACTCCTTATAGTCCTGACAATTCTCATCAAGTGGGTATCCTGGTACCCTGCCTGGGTGGAGCGGAATTATAGCCAGGGTATTTACCCAGTGATCGCTAAAGTGCAGCGGATACTTTTCGGTTGGATACCCTTTAGTGTTGGTGATCTTTTCTATAGTTTTCTGATACTGATCATTCTCGTAAAAACGTTCAAATTCTTTAAGTTGTTGTTTAAAAGGCGGCTTACCCGCCGCTATTTTGTAATTGGGCTGCAGCAAGCCATCTTTTTTGGTTTGTTTGTATATGTGTTCTTCAACCTGTTCTGGGGGCTGAATTATAACCGTAAAGGGATTGCTCACCAATTGCAACTGGAGGTGAAGCAGTATTCACTTACTGACCTTGACACCTTAACCACCATAATGCTTCAGCGGGTAAATGAATACGCAGCTACCGTATCTGAGGCCCAGCGGGATTCTTTCAACAAAAAAAGCAGGTTATTCAATAGTGCTAATGAAGCATACCGCGAAGCAGCCAAGCAATACTCTTTTTTGAAGTATGCTCCCAAATCTATAAAGCCTTCTCTTTTCAGCTACCTTGGGAATTACCTCGGCTTCCAGGGCTATTATAATCCTTTTTCCGGCGAAGGGCAGGTAAACACTACTGTACCCCGGTTTCTGGAGCCTTTTGTTACCACTCATGAAATGGCACACCAGTTGGGCTATGGAAAGGAAAATGAAGCCAATTTTGTAGGATACCTTGCCTGTAAATCTTACAATAACAATGCTTTCCGCTATTCAGTGTATTATGATATGTATAACTATGCCCTTGGTGAAGTGTACCGGCGTGACACTGCATTGGCCAGGACGTTCCAGGAAAAAGTACACCCGCAAGTAAGGAAGGACCAACAGGAATTCAGGAATTTCTACCGACGCTATAAAAACCCGATCGAGCCAATCATCATGTGGGGGTATGGTCATTTTTTAAAAGCCAATAATCAACCTGCAGGAAAAAGAAGTTACAATGAAGTAGTGGCCTGGCTGATCGCCTATTACAAAAAATACGGTACAGCCATTCTTTGAACAATTCCTTCCCGGCTTTGTTAGACAGGAATGAATAATACTCTGAAACTGTGTATCTCAATTGCTATTCCTTTGGTCATTGGAGGAACAAGTGCTTTTTTTACAGTCACAGGGGTAGAAAGCTGGTACCAAACTATTAATAAACCTTCCTGGAACCCGCCCAACCGGATATTTGG
>JAEUVL010000344.1 GCA_016786965.1 Chitinophagaceae bacterium | reverse complement strand
CTGATTGACCATTTCCTTGACCGCTGCCAGGAAGCAGAGATAGATGGCATATTTGATGGAGAAGATTTTCATGTGATGGGTGTGATGGAGCATATAGAGCCGGCCGGTATTCATAGTGGTGATAGTAATGCGGTATTACCTGCATTCAACCTCACTCCGCTCATCGTTCATACCATGGAAGAATATGCGGAGAAGATTGCCAGGGCTTTGAATATCCGTGGATTGATCAATATACAATTTGCTATAAAAGACAGTAAAGTATATGTGATTGAGGCAAACCCAAGAGCCTCAAGGACCACTCCATTCATTGCTAAGGCCTACCAGATACCATACCTGAATGTGGCTACCAAAATAATGCTCGGCACACACAAGCTGAAAGATTTCACTTTTGAAAAGAAACTAAACGGTTTTGCCATAAAAGAACCTGTATTCAGTTTCAATAAATTCCCGGGAGTGAACAAAGAACTGGGGCCCGAAATGAAATCGACCGGTGAAGCAATACGATTTATCAAGGATCTGCGGGATCCTTATTTCCGGCAACTATATAAGGACAGAAGTATGTATTTGAGCAAGTAACCATTCTTTTTCACTTCACCTGTCGGCAATTATCTGCATTGATAAATTTAAAGTGGAGGGGTATAATCTGGTTTATATACGGAGGATAAGGAACCTTCGTCCTTATTACATCCTTTGCAGCCACAACAGGCGTATTTACACTTCCGCTATACCATTCCTGATGGCATACATCACCAGGCCTACCCGGCTGTGTACTTTTAGTTTTACAAAAAGGGAGGAGCGAAGATCATCAATAGTGCGAGCACTAAAAAACATTTGGGCTGCAATATCCTTATAGGAAAGTTCGGAGCAGGTTAACCGAAGAAATTCTCTTTCCTTTTCATTCAATACTATTTCAGCTTCTTCTTTTGTGTCTGTCACATTCAGTCCACTTACCAATTTTTCCGACACATAGTCGGATAGGTAATAGTTTTTCTCTATCAGTGTTTTTAATGCCAGGCGGAGTTCCTCGGGGTCTGTATTTTTAAGTAAATATCCTTTTGCTCCTACTCTGAACATTTTAATGATTGTTTTCTCATCACTTAGCATCGACAATGCCAGTATTTTGATCTGGGGATAGGTTTTGTTCAGCCACTGAGCTGTTTCAAACCCGTCCATCTCGGGCATGTTCACATCAAGCATTACAATATCTGGAACTACCTGCTGCTGAAGTTTTAGTTTAAGCTCTTTCCCGTTGCCAGCCTCCAATACTACGCTGTATTCATCAAAGCTATTAACCAGTCTGGCCAGTGCCGTTCTTAGCAAGTTGTGGTCATCAGCAATGGCCACCGTAATTTTCTTTTTTGTTTTTACCATACCCTATACTTACCCCAAAGGTAGCTTTATCAGCACAGACGTGCCAATTCCGGGTTTACTATCTATGGAAATCTCAGCTCCTATTATTCCGGACCGATTATAAAGGCTTCGCAAGCCTACACCACTTCCCGGAGCAGCATTTGTTTTTTTATCTGCCAGGTTAAAGCCGGTTCCGTTATCAATCAGGGACATGGTAAAAAAATCGTCCGTATAAACGAG
>JAEUVL010000340.1 GCA_016786965.1 Chitinophagaceae bacterium | reverse complement strand
GGGGATTTAGGGGGCTGTTTCCCTACCTGTATTATCTTGCAGCCCTATGGAACTCTCCCAGGACACGAAAAACATACTCGGCCTCCAGCTACCCACCGACCCCCGCTGGGTAAACCTCGCCGAATTATCATTGGCCGAGATACTGACCGATCATGCCTACTGCGAGCAAAAAGCCGCCACCACCTGCATTTCACTCATTCAGCGCTATAGCGACAGGGAAGCAATGGTAGCCGCCCTTGCCCCTATCGTTACCGAAGAATGGGGACACTTTCGACTGGTGCTGGCCGAACTACACAAGAGAAACCTGAAACTCGGCAAACAACGAAAGGACGAATACGTTAATGCCCTTATAGATTTCCAGCGCAAAGGGGGGCATTTGGAAGACCGCTTTCTGGATCAGCTCCTGACAATGGCCCTTATTGAAGCCCGCAGTTGCGAACGCTTCAAGCGGTTAAGTGAAGGATTGAACGACGCATACATGCAAAAGTTTTACCGCCGCTTCATGGAAAGCGAGGCCGGGCATTACACACTGTTCATTGACCTGGCCGAAACCTATATTGACAAAGAAAAAGTAAGACAGCGCTGGAAAGAATGGCTGGAGTTTGAAGCAGAGATCATCCGGCATCTCGAAGTAAGAGGAGACAGGATACATTGAGCCTGGAAGACAAAGAGCATTTCAACATTTACAAAAAGTACATCCCTGCCTTATCGGCTATTTCCCGCAATCGATTGTACGATCAAAGCTTATACCCTTTCCTTAATTTCATTGGCGCTAATGAAGCAAGCCTCATATAAAGAAGTACTGGAAGCCTATTGCAATCCCTTTCATGAATTTACCGTGGAGCCCGTCTCTAATGGCCTGATAAATCATTCATACATCGTAACGAGCAAAACATCAGGAGATACCTTCCTGCTGCAACAGATCAACCATACTGTTTTTCAAGACCCGGCGCTGGTACAGGAAAATTATGAGCTTATCTGGCATTTTCTGCAGAACAATAACACTGGCTTCTTTATACCAGAACCTAAACAGTTTATAGGCGACAACACACTTTATGCTGACAGTAATGATAATTACTGGCGGGTCTTTGAATTTGTCTATGGCACTAAAACACTTTCCAGCCCCGAGAGCCCGGAACAGGCAAAAGAAGTAGCAGCCCTTTTCGGACATTTTACATCCTGCTTTGCTTCATTTGATATTGAAGATTTGAATGTCACGATACCAGGCTTTCACAACCTGTCTGCCCGCTATCAGCAGTTTGAACGATCACTGAAAACAACCCAATACGATCGGCTGCAACAAGCGGCGGCATTGATTGATGAACTGAGAAGAAGGGAACACTACGCCAATCTGTATGATGTATTCACCGAATCAACCGTTTTTCCCCAACGGGTAATGCATCATGATGCCAAGATCGGAAATGTCTTATTTGATATTGACTCTGGCAAAACTGTTTGCCCGGTAGACTTTGACACCACGATGCCCGGCTATTTTTTCTCCGACCTGGGTGATATGATTCGATCAATGGCCGCTTCACTCAACGAAGACAGCACCAATAGTGAAAATATCTCGATCCGTAAAGAATACTATGAAGCCATACTGTCCGGCTATCTTGAATGGATGGCGGATGAGTTGACAGATGCAGAAAAAAAATACATCCACCATGCCGGCCTGCTGGTCATCTATATGCAGTCCCTCCGATTTACTGCCGACTACCTTAGCGGAGATGTGTATTACCGCACCACCTACCCGCAACAGAATTACGACCGTGCAAGAAACCAACTGGCATTACTTATATCCCTTGAAGACTTTCTACAACAGGAATACAATTATAACCTGTCATAAATTATTAATCAGTAATTATTAACTCTTTCTCTTATCCATATCATTAGGCCCGTAAATTCTGCCAAAGAAAACATCAAGCCCTATTTTACGCCGGATATACTCCGCCACAAATATCCCCACCACACCACCGATAATTAATAAGATAACGGCCATCCTTTCTGATGTATTAACAGCCAGGGCAATTAATCCAAAAAGAATGACTGGCCCTGCAAAGGCCTGCAACCAGAATAAGATGTTAACTAAAAACTTTGCAAACCACATAGTAGTGAATCGTCAATAGCCAATAATGATTAGTCGATCGTCAAGAATTATTAATTAGTAATTAATAATCCCCCTTCTCCTTACTCCTGTGAAAAATACACCAACTCTTCTTTCAGATCAATAAAAGGATACTTCTCCTGCAATGCCTTCGCCTTTTCAAAATGTGACATTAAGAACTGCTGATGGGCTTTTGTGCCGGGCTGAAAGGCCCGGTGTTTCCTGGCTATCACAATTCGCTTTACTTCCTGCATCAACTGGCGGGATGCTTCATCAATACAGGTTTCAGCAAATTTCTCCAGTACAAATTCCGTAGCCGGGTAATTAGGATGCACCAGGTCAATATCATAAAAGCGGTAATCCCGCAGCACATCTATCACCAATTCATATGCAGGGAAATAACTGGCTGATTCAAATTTAGCATCCAGGTAATGTACCGCTTCGATCAGCCGGGCCTTGCTGCGGTTATTCTCCACTACCCCATCCCTTATATGCCGGACAGGGCTTACCGTAAAAATGAATTTCAGTCGGGGATTAAATTGCTTCAGCTTTTTCAGGCAATCCTCCAGCATATCCTTTATTTCATCGATCTCCAGCATGTCCTTGGCAAACCAACTGGCCGGTGCCCGGTGGCAGTTAGCCACGCCATTACTGATCGACTCACCAGCAAGATCAGCCTCCTGTGTAAGACGGTATGAATAAGAAGAACCCAGGGTGATGATCAGCCAATCCGCCTGTTTCAAAAATTCATGTGCCCGTTGCTGCGACTCATTGATGATCCGTATTCCCTCCTCTCTATCTATATGGGAAAAGCGGGAATGATGCTGCCAGCTATTCCATATTTCATTCAACTGAAACAGGTCCGTTTCCGAATATTTTCTATTCTCTGCATAAGACAGAAGACTTTTACAAACACTATCAGGGCCAAACAGGATACCGTTGGGGTTTTGCAATACTCTGAATTTAAATTTATCCAGTGCATTACCAATATGCTCAGTAAAACAGGAACCGATCAGCAATATTTTATCCCGGTAAGTAACAGGTTCGGGTAGTTTTTTCAGATCAATATTCAGCAGCAGGTCCATAAGTCATTAAATAAAAATTTGTCCGGCAAGGCGTGTA
>JAEUVL010000311.1 GCA_016786965.1 Chitinophagaceae bacterium | reverse complement strand
GCTTGCTTTCTCAATATGGATTTTATCCTGGCATGTGTATACTGCACAAACGGCCCGGTAAAACCATGAAAGTCTATCGACTCTTCGGGATTGAAGATCATCCTCTTTTTCGGGTCCACTCTTAAAATAAAGAACTTCAATGCACCCAATGCGATGGTGTCATATAGTTCTTTCAGTTCTTCCGGGGTAAAATCTTTTACTTTTCCCAGTTCCTCTGTCTTGGCCTTCGCTACATTCACCATTTCTTCTATAATATCATCGGCATCCACTACCGTACCTTCCCGGGTCTTCATCCTGCCGGAAGGCAGCTCCACCATGCCATAGCTTAAATGATAAATACCTTCCGCTCCGGGAATGCCCAGTTTCTCGCAGATCAGTTTCAATACTTTGAAATGGTAGTTCTGCTCATCCGCCACTACATAAATACTTTGCTGGCAGCCGAATTGCTGCTGTTTTTGTTCCGCCAGGCCAATGTCCTGGGTAATATATACGGCTGTTCCGTCTTTTCGTTGTACTACTTTTTCATCCAGCCCATCAGCGGTCAGGTCTATCCACACACTGCCATCTTCTTTTTGTATGAATACATTTTTGGCCAGTCCGTCCTGTACGGCTTTTTTACCAAGCAGGTAAGTGTCACTTTCAAAATAGGTCTTATCAAAGTCGGCACCAATTCTTTTGTAGGTGGTATCAAAACCGCTGTACACCCAACTGTTCATTTTTTTCCAGAGTGCTATCACTTCGGGTTTCCCGGCTTCCCAATCCACCAGCATTTGCTGGGCTGCTTTCATGATCGGCGCTTCTTTTTCCGCTGCTTCTTTCGTCATGCCCGATTCCACCAATGCTGCCATCTGCTTTTTGTGCTCCTCCCCAAACTGAACATAATAATCACCCACAAAATGGTCGCCTTTAGTACCGGTGCTTTCCGGGGTGCTGCCGTTGCCAAACAATTGCCAGGTGACCATGCTCTTGCAAATATGGATACCCCTGTCGTTGGAGATACAGGTTTTATATACTTCATAACCGGACTCCTTCATGACCTGCGCCACACTCCATCCCAGGAATATATTCCGCAAATGCCCCAGGTGCAGCGGCTTGTTAGTGTTGGGAGAGGCGTATTCCACCATCACTTTTTGCCCGTTGGCGGGCCTGGAGCCAAACTTTGCGTCAGCATAATTTTTTTGCAAAAAGTTGATCCAGTAGCTATCAGCAACCGTGAGGTTCAGAAAACCTTTGATAACATTATGAGCGGTGAAGATATCCGGGTTGGCATTTACCAGTGCTTCGCCTATTTCTGCACCCAGTTGCTCAGGCGATCTTTTCAATTGCTTTACAAAAGAGAAAAGCACCAGCGTATAATCACCTTCAAACTCCGGTTTGGTAATATTAATGGTGAGGTCCGATGCGGCAAAATCCTGGTTATAGAGATTCTTTAATTCCGTAGCGATAAGAGGCTTTATCTCATGTACAATGCTCATCCTGTTTTTCTTTAGTCGGCAAATTTACTAAACCCAACACTCTAAATATCAATTAGCAAATTTCAAATCGCTACGTTTCATAAGTTTCTTTCGCAAAATCAACGGAATTTGGGATTTCGCTTTGGAATTTCATTTATTTTGCTGCTGTTCATGCGAAAACACATACATAGTGCCCGGGATTTTATCCTGCCCATCATTGACTTTTTTTATCCGCCCTTCCGCCGGATAATGAACCTGCAGACCTTTCGCTATGCAGCATCAGGCGGGGGCAATGTGCTGCTTGGTTTCCTGATCTATTTTATCAGCTTCAAATACATTTTCGGAGAAAAACAATTTGACTTTGGTTTCTATGCCTTCAAGGGACATATCGCCGCATTGTTCCTTTCGTTTTGCATCACCTTCCCGGTGGGATTTTTTATGTCGAAATATGTGGTGTTCAGTGATTCAAATATGAAGGGCAGGATACAGTTGTTCCGCTACTTTATGGTGTGCCTGTTCAACCTGCTGCTGAACTATTTACTGCTTAAAGTATTTGTAGAAAGGTTGCGGATCTACCCGGTAGCCGCACAGATACTCACTATCTGCATTGTGGTGGTGTTCAGCTACCTGGCACAACGCAATTTTTCTTTTAAGGCAACACCTGATGAGATGTCAGATGATAATTGACAGATGTTACAAACTGAAA
>JAEUVL010000271.1 GCA_016786965.1 Chitinophagaceae bacterium | reverse complement strand
TCTTTCAGCAAAGCATATCACCAGTCCTGCAGGCAAACCGGATCAAAACACAACCAGCAGGAACAGAAAAACATTAAACTTTAAACATTGAACATACAAAGCAGACCCCTCCAGCAATAACTAAGTATCTCTGCGCAGCAGAGTAAAAAATCCATCTTCATCCCTCCAATCAGCGTCATCTGTGTGCCTGTATTTCAATAAACCCCTGTGCCTGCATCTCAATTAACTGTTGCTCTACCGATAATCATCATAGCGGCCAGTTTGCCCTCTGCCTGCCAATTATCTTTTTGCATTTTGTAGCCTGTACTGGCTTCTAAGCCACATAGGATATTTTATTTATATTGCACAGGCTTCCCGAACCATTTTATCCCCTTTTATGGGACTAAATACCTGTATGCGTAAACAATACTTCCCACTCCACCAACTGTTCTTTTTCATATGCTTGATAAGTTGGGGTACTGTCAGCAGCCAGGTAAATCTCCCGGTATTCTGGATAAAAAAATACGGTGGTACCAAAGCCGATAACCCCATCAGTGTAAAGGCAACGCCAGATGGAGGTACGGTCTTCTGCGGTGTCACTAAGTCAAACGATTTCGATGTAAGCGGACTCAATGGTATAGAAAAAGATATTTGGGTGGTGAAGGTTGATAAGAACGGCATTATCCAATGGCAAAAAACCTACCTGACCATTGCGCTGGAAGATCCCAAAGAGCTTATCCTTACTTCAGATGGCGGGTATGCAGTATGCAGCTGGATACAGGTGGGGAGTTTCTACAATACATTAATATTAAAACTAAGCAGCAGTGGTACGCTGGAGTGGCAAAAACAATTGACCAGCCAGAATGCTTACGTAAATGCTATTACACAAACTGCTGACGGGGGCTACGCATTTACCGGCTATATGAATGGTACTCCTGACGGAGAATTTGCCGGACTGCCAACACACGGTTTCCCGGCCGAGCTTTTTATAGCAAAACTGAACAGCATCGGTACATTTTTATGGGGAAAGACATATGGCGGTTCACAGGGAGATATAGGCTATATGATAAAGCAACTCAGCGATGGAAACCTCCTGGTTGGGGCTCATACTTATTCTAACGATGGTGATGTAACAGGCAGTCATAATTCCCCCGTATCTAATGGAGATTTTTGGATATTGAAACTTACCTCGTCAGGCGATACTATATGGAAAAAATGTTTTGGTGGATCTGGCAACGAAATGATACGGGATGGATTTGAAAAAGCTAACCGGTATTATCTCACCGGCACTACCAACAATTCTTCAGCTGCCCCCAGTGGTGATGTGACGGCTCCTATTGACGGAAATGATATCTGGTATGTGGTGCTCGATACTGCCGGTACACTCATCCGCCAAAAATGTATCGGCGGAACCGGCAATGCTGATGTAGCATTAAGCATTGCGCCTACCCTTGATGATAAGATCATCCTTGGCGGCAACTCCAATTCAAATAACCAGTATGTATCCGGCAATCATGGCCAGTCCGATTATGCATTGATTAAGATTGATACACTTGGTAATAAGGTATGGGGAAAATTATTTGGAAACAGTTCCAATGAATTTGGAGGTGTTCAGCAGGGCGCCCGTGCAGCCGTCAATGCAGATACAACTTTCTCTTTACTGGCCGGGTCGCTGGTTGGTGGCGGTGAGATACCCGCATTATACGGTAGTGACGATATTATAATGATCCGGTTCACAGATACATCCCTGTACCAGGACCTGTATTCGAAGATCACCTTCAATACAAATGTATTTAAAGGACGTCCTATAAATTACAAACTCTCGTTCGGGAGGAATAACAGTGTAGTATCATCCGACACGATCATTTTAAAATTTCTCCGTGACAACAACCTCCAGTTGACTTCTATTACCCGTCCCCCCACTATAACAGACGGCGACACGCTGATCTGGAAAATTCCCAAAGCCGCCGTGATAAATGCAGATACTATCTCCCTAACCTTTAGACTGGACCCTGCGCTTATCACCCTGCCCGACAGTGTACGGGTCAGGAGTTTTATCGGCCCTTATACTACGGAGTATTATCAAACCAATAATGTTACTTATGCAGCAAGTAAAATGAAGAACCAAAATGCCGGTATTATCAACCCGTCTATTTCTATTAGTTCGTCTGCTACCATGAATGCCAACAAAGCCACATCATACGGCATTTTTTATTCTTTTCAAAACCAGCTTGATACTCTTACAGGTATAGTGCGGATGGTGAAAGATCATAAAACAAGATTCATAACTGCAACACCTATGTATAATACCATCATTGGCGATACGATGGTTTGGAATTTCTCTGTTAATCCGGGCTCGTTTAACCCGTTTATAAATCTGCAATTACAGGCTGATACCCCTGTTGTGCAATTGGGTGATACGATCAGGCATTTTGCTACCCTTCAATTCAATACACAAGACACCAGTGTAGTATCAAGAACGGATAGCATCAAGCAGGCGATCAGCCAGATCTGTATTCCCCCGAGTACTGTTAATACAACGCTGCCCCCGCCACAGGGGGTTCAATGGATGCGGGCAGTGGGTGGGTCAGCGGATGACAAAGGGATTGACATTACTGCTATTTCTGACAGTACTTTTGTAACTGTTGGCATCACTTCTTCCACCGATGGAGACCTGGCTCCCGGCCCCCCGTTTGAAAACGGGCTTATCACAAAATATACCACCAATGGAAATATGATCTGGAAAAAGGTATTGGGCGGCAATGGCACAGACCGGCTGGCATCTGTGGTACAGGGAGCGAACCAGTCGGTGATCATAGTGGGCCATACTGCTTCCAATGATGGTATTTTCTCCACGCTTCACACTGGTTTCGGGCCTGATGTATTGTTAAGTAAACTGGATAGTAACGGCAACGTGGTTTGGAACAAAACACTGGGAGGCACTAACTGGGATGGCATGTATGCCGTTATCCGAAAATTCCGTGACGACAGGTATGTGGTGGTTACCAAAACTGCATCAACAGATGGGGATGTGGTAAACCCTTACCCGGCCGGCAGTCAGCATCTCTGGATCTTTATGATAAACGAAGCTGGAACAATACTTTGGCAGAAAGTACATAGGGATACTATGTTGTATAATGTCCTCGATGTACAGGTAACACTGAACAAGGAGATACTTATAGCAGGTGATCGTAATACCACAAGCTCTTTCGCAAGGCTGATAAGAACAGATAGCCTGGGCAATATTAAAATGCTGAAGAACTATGAGAAACCTAATCGTTCACTTTCATTAAAATCTGGGGTATCCAATAGTGACAGTACGTTTTTGTTTACCGGCCAAAGTTTGTGGGGCACCGCTACTGATCAGTATTGCTTTGGTGAACATCCCGAAGGAGAAGTTTGGCTGCTAAAACTCGACAAGTCGCTTAATGTTATTTGGGAAAAATATTTCGGCGGCGACAAAGATGAATCCGGCACTCATATTATAAAAGCTGCGGAAGGGGGCTACCTGGTATGTGGAAGTGCGTTTTCAAACAATGGTAATGTGACCGGCAACCATGATATAAGCGGAAGCACGTCTGAAGCCTGGCTTTTTAAGATTGATGATAATGGGAAATTGATTTGGCAAAAGACGGTCGGCGGAGATAAAAATGATCAGGCAAACCGGATGATACAGCTCAGCAACAGTTCGATCATCCTGACAGGCGAAAGCTCTACCTATAATAATGGGGATATTTATGGAAGTAAAGGTGCATTAGATGCAATTCTCTTCAAGATAGGAGTTACCAATTCTGTCAACGGCATGGTGTTCCTAGACAATAACGGCAATCATATCAAAGAAGGCAGTGAACCATTTGTGGAAACAGGTTTTGTGCAAAGCACCAAAGGCATTTTCACCAATGCGAGCAATATTACCAACGGTTATTTTGCCACAGCGGTAGATACAGGCACTTATATAAGTAGACCTGTGATCAGCAGCCCATACTATCAGCCCTACCCTGTTACACATACCAGCACATTTACCACTTTTGGAAACAGGGATTCTGTAAACTTTGGGATGGTACCTGTTGGTGCGGTGAATGACCTCACTATTACCATGCTCCCCATTACCCCGGCAAGGCCCGGCTTCCAGTCTGTCTATGTCATTAAGTGTGAGAATATTGGTACTACTACAATTGTCAACGGCAATATAAAGCTGATCAAAGATCACCGTGCCAATGTTGTTTCTGCCACTTTACCCTACACATCGGTAATAGCCGATACGATCAAATGGGATTTTACCAGCTTTGCTCCTTTCGAAACTAAAGAGTTTATGCTTACCCTTTCATTAGCTGCACCTCCGGCGCTAATGATAAATGATACTTTGCATTTCAAGTCCATTATTAATCCTGTCGTTGGAGATTCTGTCATTATTAATAACGTAAGTAATGTCGATCAACCGGTAACAGGCTCTTACGATCCTAACGATAAAACCGAGTCGCATGGACCGGGATTCCCGGTACAGTTATTAGCAGCAGGCGAATACCTGAATTATACCATCCGGTTTCAAAATACAGGTAACGATACTGCTTTCCGTGTATTAATAAGAGATACTCTTGATCCCAAATTGGACTGGAGTAGCCTGCAAATGATCAGCGCTAGTCACAATTACCGACTTACTGTTACTAACGGAAATATATTGGAATGGAAATTCGATCCTATCATACTACCAGACAGTACCCATAATGAACCGGCAAGCCATGGTTTTGTTGCTTTTCGTATAAGACCCAGGCATGATCTTGCTGCAGGTGATACGATCGCCAACCGTGCCGGCATTTATTTTGATTTCAACCCGCCTATTCTTACCAATACCGAAGAAACCATTATTGATAATGGGGTAAACAATTGCCCTGGCGGAAATAAAGCATACTGGTCAGGTATTCCCGGCGCAATCGCCTATAAATGGCAGGTGAATAATGGCAGCTCCTATGTGGACCTGGTGAATAACAGCCTTTATAGCGGAGTAAATGCTGATACGTTAAGGATCACTACTCCGTCGGCTGCCATGGCAGGTACTAAATACAGGTGTATGGTGACCACCGCTGATGGAATTATCCCAGCCATGGAATACCAGTTGAAGTTTGTGGTCACCTGGACAGGTGCGGTCAGCACTGCGTGGGAAAATTCCGGCAACTGGGATTGCGGAGTATTGCCTGATGCAAACACAGATGTAGTGATAAAGCACGGTACTGTTATGGTGAACAGTAACAGGGAAGTCCGTAGCCTGAGTGTAAAGCCAGGCGTTCAGTTCTGGGTAAATTCCGGTTCCGTTTTTTCAATCATGCATTAACCCCTTTAATCTTCTCACACGATTTTAGCAACAAAAAAAGGTCACCTAAATATAGATGACCTTTTTGAGGTCCCGAGCGGATTCGAACCGCTGTACGAGCTTTTGCAGAGCTCTGCCTAGCCACTCGGCCACAGGACCATTTTTTTATGTCGAGCTTTTGAAGAGCTCTTGCCTATCCGCCAACCGGCGGCCACAGGACCATTCTTATTTCAGAATTCAGATATAAGATTTTAGATTTGAACCTGAAAGGTCGCAAATATACATTTTTTACCCAATCACCAGCCAATAAACAGTAAAAAACATGAGCCGGATAGCTGAATCTGAATTAATTATCAACCCCCGCGGCGCTGTGTATCACCTGGACCTCCGCCCCGATGAGATCGCCAATACTGTTATTACCGTTGGCGACCCCGACCGGGTAAAAGAAGTAAGTAAATATTTCGACTCCGTAGAAGTAAAACGGCAGCACCGGGAGTTCATCTCCCACACAGGCTTTGTGGGCAACAAAAGACTCACCGTACTCTCCTCCGGCATCGGTCCGGATAATATTGACATCGTACTGAATGAGCTCGATGCCCTCGTAAATATCGATTTCGACACCCGGGAAATAAAGAAAGAACTGCGGGCCATCAATATCATCCGCATCGGCACCTCCGGCTCCCTCCAGGAAGATATACCCGTAGATAGTTTCGTGGCCTCCACTCACGGCCTCGGCGTCGACAACCTGCTTAATTTTTACCGGCATGAGCATAACGACCAGGAAAAAGAACTCCTGCAGTCATTTATCACCCACACACAAATCCACGGGCAAATAGGTCAGCCCTACATCACCAGCGGTGCCGGCTCGCTCATCAAGCATTTTGTAAAAGATTTTCACCAGGGCATCACCGTTACCTGTCCCGGCTTCTACGGCCCGCAGGGAAGGGTCCTCCGGCTGGGCATCCGCAACCCGGACCTTATCAACCGGTTAACAGATTTCCGGTTTGGGCAGCATCGCATCACCAATTTTGAAATGGAAACCTCCGCCATCTACGGATTGGGAAAATTACTCGGCCATCATTGCCTCGCAGTAAATGCCATAGTCGCCAACAGGGTCAAAAAAGAATTCTCCAAAGACGGAAAAGCAGCAGTAGAGAATCTGATTAAAA
>JAEUVL010000269.1 GCA_016786965.1 Chitinophagaceae bacterium | reverse complement strand
CAGATTCAGCTATCCGGCTCATGTTTTTTACTGTTTATTGGCTGGTGATTGGGTAAAAAATGTATATTTGCGACCTTTCAGGTTCAAATCTAAAATCTTATATCTGAATTCTGAAATAAGAATGGTCCTGTGGCCGAGTGGCTAGGCAGAGCTCTGCAAAAGCTCGTACAGCGGTTCGAATCCGCTCGGGACCTCTGAAGGTCATCTATATTTAGGTGACCTTTTTTTGTTTTATGGAACGGTGTCACCAGGCAAAGGGCAGTCAGCGCTCTTCCTTCAACTGGCGGAACATACAAGGGTTCGAATTGGCCCGGACCTGGAATAAAGACGTCTCGTTATTGGTGATTTTCCTGTTACAGATCTATTTTATTATAGTTACAGCTATTCCCGGGTTTACTATCACTGACGAGCCAGGCAACATAGCCAGGCTGGCAATAGTAGTATTGGAACTGATCTGTGGGTAAATGGGTTTTCCAGCCGGAATTATAACATCCGTGATATTAGTAGGCACAATGTTACATGACCAGTTGGCAGGGTCTTCCCATGCATTGCTTACATTCCCTTCCCAATTGACTCCAAATCTGAGCGTAAACACAGGACTGTAGTCAACAGCGTTGACCACACAACGGAACTGGTAGCCGTACATTGTTGTTGGGGGATTGTTAAGTGATAAGACCGCCGTATTCACACCATTGAATACACCAGATTCAGTAATATCAATAAATCCGCTGCCAGTATTCATCTGCCACTGGTAACTAGCTCCTTCCATTTTTGAGTTGAATATTGCTGAAGCACCAGGACAAATAACATAGTTGCCTCCCGCAGGACTCAGACTGGCTGATTTATCTGTACCTGTAAATTCAGAGAAGGAGTTCTGACCTGTTATAGTCATTGTTTTCTCGGTCATATTTACGACTGTAGGAAGAATATCGGTCCAACTGCCAGGAGTACCGGGCTGCCGTTTATTGATGATCATGGTGTTCACATCCGTCACCTTACCCAGCAAGGCAATGCTGTAATACACTTTCATGGAGTAAGTATAGTTGCTTCCGCCAGTGACGGGTATAGTAAGATAGCCGCTCATATAACGGGCATTGCTTACAGTACCATTGTTCGTAGTGTCATTTGGCCATTGGCCTGCATAATATCGCGGGTTGCCAAACGATGGTAATGTTCCGGTGCCACCCCATGTAATGATAGCGGCAATATTTCCATTGAACCATAAAGTATCGCTGCCATTCAATTGGTGCGTACCTGAAATGCGCATGGGCGGAGGAGAGGTAGTGGTGTTAAATTCATCGCTGCCAATATCAGTAGGTCCGGCAGCAATACTCATAGACCGTACATTCGGTTGGTTATGATCCCAATGCATGCCGGAAACCGGGATACCTCTTCCGTTCACGTACCAGCAAATACTATCGAGGGGATTAATATCAAGATTTCCTTTGCTGCTATCCACAAAAAACCGGTTTGATGGTAGCTGAAGCGGGTGCATAATATAGGAATTGGTATCCGTTTGACTATTGCTTCTCCATCCCTGGAACGAAAGTAATGCACTGTTTCCCCAAACAAATGCTTTCGTTGTATCCTGGGTAGTGTACAAATTATAATTTGCTGTTTGCGGCGACCAGGCCGTGGCAGGCGCTGCGTTCTTCACCGTGATGGCTCCATGCGCACCAGATCCTCCTGCTCTTCTATTGAGCAAGAGGTTATTCTTAAAATTGTTTACTACTGAATTGCCCCCATTATAGTAAGAAAAAGATCTGGTGCTGCCAGCACTTTGCGCTCCACCTACCAGGATACTGTTGTAATAGAACGACCGGTTATGTGTACCGGCTAAAGTGGTACTATCATAGATACCGAACATATTAACTGGATTGGTGGAGCTGCCATTAGTGATCGTAACCTGGTTATTATCGACTCTCCATTTGCCTCTTGTAATAAGCCGGATACCGGTGATGGTTCCGTTGAAACTGTTTGGCAAAGACAGCCCATATATCCTGTTTCGACTGACGATACCGGCCGTATCATCAGCTTCCAGTACAATGCCACCGACCTGTACTGCTGCTGTACTGGTACAAGTAAGATTGAATATCTGATTCTTCTCAACCACATTATTCTTGCTAGTATTATTTATATAGATGCCTGATAATGTTCCGTTATTAGTAAACAGCGCCTGCGATGCGGCACGGATGTTACTGATGATATTGTTTTGAATGACCAGGGCGGAATCACCATTATAGAAGATGCCAATGGAGTTACCAAGGGTGGAGGTGCTGGTAATATTGATACCGCTTACCAGGTTATTGGTTACGGTCTTTTTTCTGCCACTGCAGTGAATAAATATATTGGAACTGCTGGCCAATTCAAGGCTTTGCGCATTTGTACTGTCGCCAATTGTGTTGCCATTGATGATCATGGCACCACTGCCATTAGCTCCTATGCAATAGAAAGCTGAGCCACTTGTATTAGTAAGGCGAATATTCCTGAATGTATTATTCTCTACCAAAGCAATTTCCGGCCCGGAATATTGGAGGTCCATTCCATAATAAATGTTGGCGGTACTGCTGTTGATCCATGGAGTGCCACCGCAAAAGGCTGCTGATCCGCCAATAAAGTTTCCTTTGATCTGGAACCTGCCACTTACAGACCCTGTTCTGATGGCACTAAAAGTTTGCGAATGTGCGGTGGTGCTATAAAAATGATTGGAGTCTATTCGTCCCCAGTCTAAATTGTTGGATAAGAGGATGGCATAAATATCCATATTCACAAAGTGATTCGATGATACTACCAGATCATAACTTTTGCTGGTGACCTGGTTCAGGTAAAACCCGTAGGTGGGCCTGGTGGCTGATCCGGTTATATTGGAGAATACATTATTGATGAATTTCGGAGAATAACAATTACCATCGGATATCATTACGATACCCTGGGCGGTAGCGGAAGTGGACGTACCATTATTTTGTATTTCCGCGTTCCGGATCAGTACACTGTCGCTTGCTTTATAAAGAGCGATGGTAGCCCTGCATATAGTTGGGGAGGTATGAGAATTAATAAACCGGAGCCAGCGGCCATCATCATTAAAACGCCCATCAATAGTCAGGTTGTCGGTATTATACAACCTGATCATAGGTACTGAAAGATTGGCATTACTGCGGATGATAAACAGCGAATCATGGCCAGGGCGAATGGTTAATTTCAGGTTTCGCTGCGTTAGCAAACTGTCGAGTGCCCAGGTGCCGGGCTCGTTCAGGTGCGATACGATCCGTGCTGTAATATCAGTTTGCACAGAATCCTTTGTAATTGACTCGAACAAACCGCCGGGGCCAGTTAATGTTGGGTATCGTTGCCCGGTACCTACCGTTACCAATGGTGGAATTATATACCGGGTGGCCTTTACCCGGTAAGAGTATGGGGTGGCAGGCGGAGTTACCTGCGTGGTCACATTTGTATGTGATCCGCCTGTGCCGGGGCTGATACCGACATTAATACCAGGATAGTCGGTAGTATCCTGCGCCACAAAATAATATTGTACGGAATCAGTACCGAATTCGGTAATACTGATTGATTGATGGTTGATGTAGAATTTCCAGTTCCCGTTTCTTACGGTGCCACTGTCAAGTTGGCCAAAAGAATACACCCAGGGACTGGTGGTCGGAAAACTTTTACGATACCAGATGGTGGGCCGTGTATTTCCATCCTGCCTCAGTCCGCTCAAGGTATCAATGACACGAATAGTAATATACCGTGAAGTTGAATCTGGAGAATCGGCGAGTGGAACAACGATAAAAGTTGGCGGATCAAGATCGACTGCGACAAAGTTCCCGGCATCGGCACCTACATCTACCGGGCTGTTAGCTGGCCGACTGTCCCCATCAAAGTCTTCTGATGTGGAATATTGAAAAGCTTCTATTCCCCGCCTTTCTGCTGGTGTGGCACCTGTAACATGCAGGTTCAGCGTACGTGTGGGGCCTTCCGGGTTTATGATATTCGGGGTAAATAGTACGCTGTGCGGATCGCGGCCGGTACTCTTCCAGGCCTGGAAAGTAAGATACGACGGGGCAAAGAAGTTGGAGGAGACATTGTCATATACGTTGTAGTCAATATATGCATTTTGTGATTCTGTGGTGGGGTTATAAACAGTACTGAGGTTAACAGAGCTGGTGTAGGTGCGTTTATTAACCAAAATATTATTAACAAAGGTGGAAGGGCCCAGCCAGAATACACAAGAACTGCCGTTTAAGCCTGAGGCCGAGTAAGCATTTGTGCCCGTTATATACACGGTGTTGTGACTAAAGAGATTATGGCAGGCATGGTTGTTAATATAACAGGTAAACAACCCTTTTTCAATAGTGGCTCCCGAAGTGTCCACCCCCATCCTTACCATATTATTTGTGATCCTGGCAAAGTTATCTGTGATATTAAATGCCCTTATACTGATAACCTGGTCGCCTGTTGAATAATGTGTGAGACCGTCAATAAAATTCCCGTCAATTGTTCCATAACCATTGAGGACATGGATAGCAGTAACACTGCCATTGGCTGTTGAGCTACTATCTGACAGACCTATAATTCTGTTTTTACTTACCAGCACATCGCCACCCAGCACATCAATACCGATGGCTGCCGGATTATTATAATTATTATAACCTTCTGCTTTATTTACTGCTTTGATAAATGATATATTATTTCCTGTTACCTGATTGAAATTGTGATAGGAAGAGATACCTGTATTGAGACCGGCGGAAGTTGTATTGGTAACGGTGTTATGATTGATACTTACATTGCCACCGGCATAAATACCCCTTAATCTGCCATTACCCCCATGCTTTATGCGATAGGCATGGTCATTTGTGCTGATCATATTACTGTCCACCCGGCCCAGTGTAGCAGCACATTGTATTACGGAAAGGCTCATGTCTGTATTATTTCCTACGGCGGTGCGGATATGCTGAAAAGTATTCCGGGTAATGCTGGCGTCTGCCGTGATCACACTATTGACCATTGTTGCTTCAACGCTTGCGTCTGATCCACTGGTGATATTGATGCTATCGGCAGGGTTGGCTGCACCGAATTCATTATCCCGTACGGAAAATACAGGCAGGTAATAAGGTAAGAAGACGTTACCAACACGGACGAGATCGACATATACCTTGTCATATGTTTGTGGTATGCTGGTACGGACCTTCAGTCGTTTGAATTTATTGTTGAGAATAGCTGCATTGCCAGCGGTATGGATACCGGCAAAATAGATCCAGGAATTCCATTCCAGCGTATTACCGGAGCATTGGGCCCCGGAACCGCCAAAATAATTGCCGGTTATTTCATGACTGATGGTGGTGGTTGGCAGCGGCAGGTTGATAAAGCCCGATGTGTCTGTTACTGTTACCGGTGAGGTGGCATAAAAACTATTTCCGGCTATCTTCCAGGCACGACCCGGTGCATCTATTGCAAAGTGATCGAAATTATAAAGCTGGCAATCGATAATACTATTATAGTTATTAATGACAGTCCCGCTGGTAATACCACCGATCAATTGGCGTGGTAGGGTAAAGCCTCCTCCCCGGTCATGCAGCAGGCAATCATGTATTGTATTATGATGACTTCCGCCGCCGGTAGTGCCTTCGAACATTACGGCACTAACTGTGAACTGGTTGGTGCTGGACCTTATATCTACATACCTGATGGTATCCTGCCAGCCATTCCTGATCCTGAACAACTGACCGGGCCCTTCGAGTGTTAAGGCAATCGGCCCGATGCCACCCGCCCTTCCATCAATGATCACATTCTTTGTACTGTCCATAAAAAATACGGTGGAGGAGTTTACAACATTGAATGAAGCTCCTGCGGCGGGGCGAACGGTGACCGTGAACCCGGTATTATGACAGAGTGGTAATTTGTTGAACGTGATGGGTAAACTTTCCCCGCTAAAAGTATAAGTTGGTAAAAGTTCCCAGTAGCTATTGGCGCCTACACCCCAAACAACAAGTGAATCCTGTGCATGGCGGATATTAAGAAAGTCGCCGCCGGGGCCTATCGAATATACCCCTTGCATTTTGCATCGGGTACTATCCGTCAACCGCAATACAAGAGTGGTATTTCCTTCAGTATAAGGCACCACTTTCCAGTAATAGCGGGTATTTGTGAGCAATCCGCTGGCAACATAATTTGTAGTGGAAGCTGGCAGGCTGGTAATGTATTGATAATTATTTGAGTCTGTGACTGACCGATAAAGCAAGTACCCAAGTTTGTTGGTTATGTTATCTGTCCAGTTGAGCTGCATACTCATTGGCTGAATATTCGTTACCGAACTATCAGTAAATGCTCCATTACAGGCAGCGGGGAGAAAATTGATTGACCTTCTTTCGCCTTCGTTGACAGAATGTAACCCCGTAATGGGGCCGGGGACGGATGAATTCACTAATTCCCGGGTGGCGGGTTCCTCCGCTACCGAGGTGGTAGTATTGAAGCTGACCAGATCCTTTACTGCTACAAAACTGTTGTCTGTATTGCCGGAGGTAAACCCTATAGAGGCTGTAACGGTGGTGCTGCCGGTTCCGATTTCCATCTTACCATATACATATTCAATCTCTCCTGTGCTTTCATATAAACGAACCTGGAAAACACCGTCTGCGGGATTTGTAATTGTGGCAGAAGATTCATTGATAACGGCACTCCATTGAATGGTGAGAGACCGGAAGGGGGCCGTTCCGGAAACCACAAAGCGGACGGTGAAACCGGTTCTCGCCGTTCGCAGATCATCCCAGAATGCGGCAAGCACCGGGGCATTATTGGTATTATCGGGTGGGTACCCCACTATGCGTACGAGCTCATTTGGGCTGGTGGCAGACAGCATTTGGGAGGAAGATCCAGCCAGGCCAAGGGCAAGTTGTCCATCATTGCCAGCGATGAAATGGGTGTAGTATTTACCCATGAAAACAAAGTCAAAGTTTATAGGCACCAATGAGGAATTGCTGGTAGTATTGTTCGTGCCAAGCAAATTAAAGTTAGCAGAGAGGTTGAGCAGATTTCCATTCTTATCTAAGGAAAGGCTGGAGGCAGTGCCGGTTGATACCGTATAATTGCCGGCATTCTGCGCAGCAACCTGCACATTGACAAGGATAAATAATACTGGGAACAATGCCCATTTCATGGCTCTTATCATACCTGGCAATACTATTTGGATAAAGATAGGAATACAGTGGCAAAAAGGCTAAATCGTGTACTTTAATGGCTTTTTTTGAAATACAGGGACACGGGAATTTGAGAATGTGGGAATTTGAAAATTTGGAAATGAGGGAATGTGAAACTACTGTGCGGCGGCTGGAGTGGTGAAATACAGGAACACGGATGCCACGGGTTGGACGGATGAACACAGAATATTTTGATAAATCAAAATGGAGGATTTAATACAGAATACAAGCACACGGATGAGATGGGTTGGACGGATTAAGAATGGATTTTTTATACTGCTGCGCAGAGATACTTAGTTATTGCTGGAGGGGTCTGCTTTGTATGTTCAATGTTTAAAGTTTAATGTTTTTCTGTTCCTGCTGGTTGTGTTTTGATCCGGTTTGCCTGCAGGACTGGTGATATGCTTTGCTGAAAGA
>JAEUVL010000226.1 GCA_016786965.1 Chitinophagaceae bacterium | reverse complement strand
TTTTTGCCGACAGGCAGGTCATCATTTTCGCTAATGGCGGATACTCCTGTTTCGGTAGTGGTTTGTGCGGTTTCTTTTCCATTGAAAAAGAATGAACCGGAAGGGCCGCCACCTATGATGAACTTTGTTTTCCTGCCAAACTTAAGTATAAGGTTAAGAGGTACATCTATATAGTTTATATACTGGGTGCTTTTCTGGTTGATGACGGTTGCCGCAGGTGGATTGAAGGTCTGGGAGAATTTCCTTCCTTTTTGATGAAATATGATACCGGGCTGAAACACCAGTTTTGATTTGGCGCTGAAAGGGATATCAGCAATAAAACCCCCATGAATGCCGATCCGGCCGGTAAAATTTCCTTTTATTTCATCCCAGTTGGACAGATTATTTTCTTCAATAACAGTGGATTGGTGAGCGCCGCCTGTAATAGCGACCCTTAACTGGGCAAAGGAGATAAACGTAATGAATAGCACTGACAGCAGCAGTATTGCTTTTTTCATGGGTATTGAATTTGTTGACCAATAACGAAATACGTCTGCAAAAGTTGCGAAACTTCCTGAGAAATCAAAGCAAAAGATGGTCAGACCTGATTTTGGCGGGATTTTACGGAGAACTAAAAGAATCCAAACTCCCAAGAGTTTGGATTCTTTCTTAAATATCAAACTTAATACCCTGTGCCAGTGGCAATGATGTGCTGTAGTTAATAGTATTGGTTTGCCGGCGCATATAGGCTTTCCAGGCATCGCTGCCGCTTTCACGACCGCCGCCGGTTTCTTTTTCACCGCCAAAGGCACCGCCGATCTCTGCGCCAGAGGTACCAATGTTCACATTGGCAATACCACAATCGCTGCCGGCGTGGGAAAGGAACTGCTCGGCTTCCCGCATATTGAGCGTCATGATGGAGGAAGACAATCCTTGCGGTACTTCGTTTTGTATGGTGATAGCTTCGTCAATTGTTTTATATTTCAATAAATATAAAATTGGCGCAAAGGTTTCGTGCTGTACTATTTTAAAACCAGGTTGTGCTTCGGCAATACAGGGTTTTACGTAACAACCGCTTTCATACCCTGTGCCTGATAAAACTCCACCTTCTACAATAAAGTTTCCTCCTTCGGCCTTACATTTTTCAATAGAATCCAGATACATTTTTACTGCATCTGTATCAATTAATGGTCCTACATGATTATTCTGATCAAGCGGATCTCCGATACGCAATTGTTTATAGGCGGCCACCAGTTTTGATTTTACTGTCTCATACACCTCTTCATGAATGATAAGGCGGCGGGTAGTGGTACAGCGTTGCCCGGCTGTGCCCACAGCTCCAAACAGTGAGCCAAGTATTGCAATATCAAGATCTGCTTCTTTTGAAATGATAATGGCATTATTACCGCCGAGTTCGAGCAGCGCTCTTCCGAGTCTTGCACCTACCGTAGCTCCAACGGCTTTGCCCATACGGGTAGACCCGGTAGCAGAAACGAGCGGTATCCTTGTATCTGCTGCCATCCATTCACCTACTTCGCGGCCACCGATAATGAGGCCGGAAACACCTTCGGGAACATTATTTTTCTTAAGAACTTCTGTAATGATATTCTGGCAGGCAATGCCACAAAGAGGTGTTTTTTCAGAAGGTTTCCATATACATACATCACCGCATACCCAGGCCAGCATACTGTTCCAGCTCCATACCGCCACAGGAAAGTTGAATGCGGAAATAATGCCAACGATCCCCAATGGATGATATTGTTCGTACATCCGGTGGCCGGGCCTTTCGCTGTGCATTGTAAGTCCGTGCAACTGCCGGGATAAGCCTACAGCAAAATCACAGATGTCGATCATTTCCTGAACTTCGCCATATCCTTCCTGCAGGCTTTTGCCCATTTCATACGATACCAATTTACCTAATGGTTCTTTATACATACGCAAGGCGTCACCCATCTGCCTTACGATTTCGCCTCTTTTGGGAGCAGGCATCAACCGCCAGGTCAGAAAAGCTGCTTCTGATTTTTTAATCACTGCTTCATAGCTTTCTTTATCTGCTGCGATGACGGAAGCTATCTTCTTACCATCTACCGGGGAAAAAGATGCTATCGTCTCACCCTTGCTGTCTATCCATTGGGTGCCGGTGCTTACGCCTTTATTGGTTGATTCTATTCCAAGCCTTTTGAGAAAATCCATATTTGTTATTTTGGATCACAAAGCTATTTCAAATCCGCCTGATAACCATCGGCCCGGCATTTTACTTCCAAGCAGGTCACTATATTGTTTGTCAAACACATTATCCACCTGTAAAAACAGCCTTCCGGTTTTTTTAGGAATATTATATCCAATTTTTACATTCATTACAAAATAGGAGGGAGATAAGGAAGAGTTAATAGAAGCTGATTTCTGTTCGTTCCTTTCTTTGTAAAGACCAGTTGCTGAAAATAAAAATGATTTTACGGTATAAGCTATTGAACAATTAGTGAGATTTTTGGCATGAGATGAAATGTATAAAGAAGGAATACTGTCTCTGTTCTCCGAATTGATCCAGGTGAAGCCAAAAGAAGCCAGCAGACTTGTATGCTCGTTAATTTTTTTATTGTATATCATGTCCAGCTCTATGCCTGTTGTATTTACTTTTTCTACATTTTTCGCAAGCGCATAAGTTCCTGTTGGGCTAAGATTTATTTTTCTGGGCATATTGGCATAACTGGTATTGGCCCAGTCAATAAGGTTATTGTGATTGCGATAGAAAGCCGTACCACTAATTTTGAAATTGGTTGAAAAAAAATAGTCCGCCCCTGCTTCGAAATTCCAGGAATCCTCTGCAGTTAAATCCGGATTGCCGATACGGCCACTGGTTACAAGCGGTTTATTATAATTATTATAGCGTTCGGTAAAATCGGCGTCACGGATAGATTTTCCGGCAGATACCCTGATGGTAATTTTAGAGGGTGACCAGACAGCATTAATTTGTGGAATAATTACTGCGCCATAGCTTTCATCCCAATCTAACCGGAGGCTTTCGTTCAGGTAAAACTTATTTTTAAAATTATGACGGAGTATTGCATAGGCTGCTCCGTGCCAGAGAGTATGATTGCCTCTGTCATTGGAGGTTATTTGCTTATGATGTACTTGTACACCTGTGGTATAACTATGGTTCTTATTAAATGAAGAAGTGTAATATAACTGTGATGTAAACAGGTTTGTTATGTTATCATTGGGAATGGAAGTCGGTCTGAATGTGTACTTGTCTATTAGTTTTTTGTAGGCGGCATCAAAATTCAGCACACCGTTCCTTGTTTTTTTATTCAGATTTAATTGGTTCCACCAGGAGGTTACTGTTTCATTAGCCGTATCGCTGGCAAAGGTGGTATAGAAATTTTGGGCATTGAATTTTCTGAAATCAGCGGCGGTTCGAAAACTAATGGTCAGATCGTTTTTGAATTTCCGGGAGAATGCAATATTGGCAGTGGTAAGATG
>JAEUVL010000166.1 GCA_016786965.1 Chitinophagaceae bacterium | reverse complement strand
GTGGTAAAATGCAGGCGGTTCTCTTTCAGGTTGCGCAGGAAGAGTTTTTCCAACCCCGGTTCATAGATGGTGATCTCCCCGGCTTTCAGTTTTTCCACCTTCGCTGCATCAATATCCACGCAGGTCACATTGTTGCCGGTTTCGGCAAAGCAAGTGCCTGTTACTAATCCTACATATCCTGTACCTACTACTGCTATTTTCATCTTCCTTTTTTACTGGTTTATATATGCTAATACATTGGCAGTGATATAAGTCAATTGTTCTTCGTCCAGCTCAGTATGTATCGGCAATGAAATAACCCGTTTGGTAAGCCAGTCGGTAACAGGCATTTCCTGCGAAGCCACATTGAATTGTTCAAACATCTTTTGCTGATGCCCCGGTACCGGGTAATAGATCATCGCCGGAATTTTTTGCGCAGCTAAATATTCTTTCAGTCCGTCACGGTCCACTCCTTCCAGTTGAAGGGTGTACTGATGAAACACATGGTGAGAGTAAGGGGCCCTGTATGGCGTGGTGATCTTTGCATGACCGGCAAATGCCTTGTCATAAAAATCCGCCGCTGTCCTTCTGGCAGCGATGTATTCATCCAGGTGTTTCAGTTTTATATCAAGGATAGCGGCCTGTATAGTATCGAGGCGGCTGTTGCAGCCCACCACATCGTGATAATATTGCCGGCTTTGTCCGTGGTTGGCCACCATTTTCATTTTGGCGGCCAGTTCATCATCATTGGTGAAAATAGCGCCACCATCACCAAAGCCGCCCAGGTTCTTGGAAGGATAAAAAGAGGTGGTGCCGATATGCCCGATGGAACCGGTTTTCTTCTTGGTGCCATCGGTGAAAGTATAATCACAGCCAATGGCTTGCGCATTATCTTCTATTACAAATAAATTATGCCGGGCAGCGATGTCCATAATTTCTTCCATCGGTGCTGCATGACCATAGAGGTGAACAGGAACAATGGCTTTTGTATGAGGAGTGATCGCTTTTTCTATAGCAGCGGGATCAATGCAGAAAGTCTTAGCATCCACTTCCACGAATACCGGAGTAAGACGGAGCAACGCAATTACTTCCGTAGTGGCGATATAGGTAAAAGAAGGAGTGATCACTTCATCGCCGGGCTGCAGTCCCAGGGCCATCATGGCAATCTGTAAGGCATCGGTTCCATTGGCACAGGGGATGGTATGTTTTGCTCCTGTATAAGTGCCCAGGTTGGCGGAGAAATCGTGGACCGGTTTGCCATTGATAAAAGCCGAGCTTTCGAGTACGTCAATGACGGCTTTATCCACTTCGGGTTTTATCTTGTGATACTGGGTTTTGGTATCTACCATCTGAATCGGTCGCATCAAAATAACTTTACGGTGAAAAGCTGCTATCAGCAGGGCAGATAAGTCATAGTTGTCAAAGAGTTAGGTGTTCTCAGATATCACCTGTTCGACTTTTTTGACCTGTTTGCCTGCGGCGGCGCAAAAATAGCAAAATACGGGGTAGTTTACCCGATTGCTTATACATTTGTTCCTTATTTATAATCAACGCTTTGGCTGTATTTCTTTACAATATTTTCCTGTGGCTGTTCAGGGCCGGTATCCGGATAGCTGCCCTTTTTAATCCTAAGGCAAAGAAATGGGTAAACGGGCGGCGGCATATTTTCACAGAGCTTGAAAAAGCTATCACTGCCAGTGATAAGACCATCTGGATGCATTGTGCCTCACTGGGTGAATTTGAACAAGGCCGGCCCGTGTTGGAAAAACTACGTCTCTCATATCCTGACCATAAGATATTGCTGACCTTCTTCTCCCCTTCTGGGTATGAAGTGCAAAAGAATTACAAAGGAGCCAACTGGGTATTTTACCTGCCCATGGATGGGGCGGGAAATGCCAGGCGTTTCCTGGAGATCGTTCATCCTTCACTGGTCATTTTTGTGAAGTATGAATTCTGGTACTATTACTTAAAGAAGATCAAATACCGCAATATCCCCCTGCTGCTTATTTCTGCCTTGTTCAGAGAGGATATGTCTTTCTTTAAATGGTATGGGGGACTGCAGCGAAAGATCCTGTCAAGGTTTGACCACCTGTTTGTTCAAACAGCAGCATCAAAAAAACTGATAGACGATATTGGGTTGGGTGATATTTGTTCCGTATCCGGCGATACACGTTTTGACAGGGTGATTGAAATTGCAGCGCAATTTCAGCCTTTGACTGCTATTGAACAATTCGCAGGAAATTCCCGTGTCATCGTGGCAGGCAGCACCTGGCCCGAAGATGAAATTGTTTTACAAAAGGCTTTTTTGGCATTGGGGCCTTATGCTCCCAAACTCATCCTGGCACCGCATGAGATCACGGATAAACGATTGGAAGAACTCAGCAGATTGTTCCCGGACTCTGTCCGCTATTCATCTTTGGCTAATGGCGGTTCGGTGGCTGCCAATTGTCTTATCATTGACAACTATGGCATGTTATCCCGCCTGTATCACTATGGGCATATCACTTATGTAGGTGGTGGGCTTACCAGCAATGGCGTTCATAATGTGCTGGAAGCTGCTGTGTACAACAAGATCGTTTTTATGGGGCCTTATTATCAAAAATATTCTGAAGCGGTTGGGCTGGTGGAGGCAGGTGGAGGCATTTCTTTTACGGATGAAAAAAGGGATGGCGTTATGCTGGCGCAATTAATAGACGCCTTATGGAAAGATGAGGAAGACCTTATCAAGGGAAGTGAAGCTGCAGGAAATTATGTACGGTCTAACAGGGGAGCTACGCAAATAATTCTTCAGTACATTCAGGAAAAACGCCTTTTGACCAGCTGATCAAAGTGCTGCACCGAAACCTGGTCGTCTTTCCAGCCCAGTTTTACTTTCAATTCCCGGGTGATCCAGTATTCTGCTTCGGCGTAGATATTAAAACTATTGATAGTCTTGATGCATCGTTCGTACATGTTTTCATCACCGCGGAACAGTTCATTGATGAACAGGAATCTGTCATTGATACCTACTGCTTTGCGCAGATCTTTAATAGGCGTTTCTTTCAGTATTTCCACCAGCTCGGTCTTCCCCTGCCTCAGTTTATCGTTTAGCGATTCTTCTGTGCTGGTGTTATCATTTATTTCTGTTCCCTTTCCCTGGTGAGAAAGGGTGGGAATTTCTTTCATGGGGTCGAATAACATATCCAATTGCCCATTCTTCTGTACCACAGATACTGAGCCTTCATCTATCAGCAGGGTTTCTTTCACCTCTTTTACCACCGGCACCTCCTCCACTACTTTAGGAGCATATTTTTCATACTGAGAGGCGGTTGCGGTAGCGGCGGTATTGGCCACAGCAGTAATAACAGAAGGCAGCACTACGGCTACTTTGGCAGTGCCAAGACTATAAGAGCTGCCGGACCTGAGCTTTGTAAGTTCAAATTGAAGCAGCTGTACCGTTCCCAGCAATAATGCAGGATCAGCCTGCTGGTCAAACTGCTCTTTTAATTTACTGATGAGGGCTTCGATTCGTTCCATTGATAACCGCTGATTTGAGGATTTAAAAGGATTTCTCTGATGACCAGATTTCTTTAATTTAGCCGTTCCTTAAAAAAGAAGGATGGCTTTCGCTGCTCAATGCCTTAAAACCTGGTAAGCAGTGCTTGAAGTTACAAACTGTTTGCCAATAAAATCATTTACCGGAACCTCATAACTAATCTTAACAATGTTTATTGAACCCAATACAAGCGGGGAACGCCGCGGCTCTATAGAAGTTATCTGCGGCTCCATGTTCAGCGGAAAAACAGAGGAGCTGATCCGCAGGCTGAAAAGAGTAAAGATCGCCAACCAGAAAGTGGAAATATTCAAACCAGCAATTGATGTGCGGTATGATGAGGTGAAGATCGTATCGCATGATTCATCTGCTATCCAATCCACCCCTATTGATAATTCGCAGAAGATCCTGCTGATGTCGAGCGATGTGGATGTGATAGGCATTGATGAGGCCCAGTTCTTTGATGAAGAGATCGCCAATGTGTGTGATGAACTGGCCTACCGTGGCATTCGGGTCATTGTAGCAGGGCTGGATATGGACTACCTGGGCAAGCCTTTCGGGCAAATGCCATTCATAATGGCAAAGGCCGACTATGTAACAAAGCTTCATGCCATTTGTATGAAATGCGGCAGCATAGCCAATTACTCTTATCGCAAAATACCCAATGAAGACCAGGTAATGCTCGGAGCTACGGATGCTTATGAACCCCGGTGCAGGAAATGCTATTTTGAAAAGTGAGGCCGGAAGATAAAAGCCAGAGGCCGCAGACTATCTAATAACTATTGAGTTTCGTTCTACTGCCTCGCCTTTCCTTTTACCTTCATTTTCCCTTTTATTTCAATCTCCATACCCTCAGCTTTGGTCTTTAGAGACATTTCCTGGTCTGCATCTACCACCAGGCCTGTTTTACTGTCCACAGTCAAGATGCCACTTATATTTCCGCTTACGCCGTCTCCGCTTGCAGCATTTATTTTACTTTTTTCTTCCAGTGTCACCATTTCTCCTTCTATGTCTTTTACCGTATAGGTAGAAGTGTAGGTACCCCCACCCATTTGCTTACCGGCCGAAGTGGTCTTTTCCCAGCTATCACCCACTTTTACTTCTTTATTGGGGAAAATATACAGTACCCTTTCAAATTGGCCCTTCATTTCTTTTTCATTGAATTGCTGATTGAACCCGGACATCATCTTTGCTCTTTCCTTTTCGTTCAGTTGCAATGAATCAGCGATCGCCTCTGCCATACCTTCAAAACCTGACACTTCTTCCACTTTCCCTTCCGCATTTACCTTCATCACAAATTGGCGGCCTTTAATGGCACCCAGCAGACCGGTCACTTTGCTTAATTGTGCAGACATACTTTTATCATCTGCATCGTCCGCTTTTATAGGTTGATCAGAATCTACCTCTATATTAACACCAGCCACCAGCATTTTCATTTTAAACCGGTCATAAGTGGTCGTAATAGTCTTGGTATTGCCATCATCGCC
>JAEUVL010000154.1 GCA_016786965.1 Chitinophagaceae bacterium | reverse complement strand
GCATTCTTCAGCAGGTTCTCTATCACCCAGTCAAACAATGGCGCAGATATATTCGCCGGTATCACCGGGTTTCCATGCGTATTCACCGTAAAAATGATCTTACCCGTAGCCCTTTTCCGCATATAGTCTACCATCTGGTTGATCTGCTTCACCAGGTCCACCGGCTCCAGGTGCGGTGTACTGCCGATCTTGCCAAAACGGTCAGATACCAGCCGCAGGCGGTTGACATCCTTCTCCAGTTCCTGCGCTATCTGCTCCGTACCCGGCTTCTCCCGCAGCATTTCCACCCAGCCCTCCAGTGATGATACAGGTGTACCCAACTGGTGTGCCGTTTCCTTTGCCATACCAGCCCATACCTGGTTTTGCACCGAGCGGTAGCCACTTCTGACAGACAGAAAAATGATAGTAATAAAAAGCGCCACCACCAATAATTGTATCAGCGGGTAATATTGCACTTCCGTCAGCAAACTGGTGTGGCCATAATAATATTTGTTCACTCGGGAGGAATCAACCGGGTCTTTATAGATGACCGGGTTGTTGATGGACCTGAATTCAGACAGCTTGCCGGGCAGGTAATTCTTATCCTTTGCCGCTTTGATAGTGTCAAGGTTCACCGATCCGGTAATGCTGTCCCGTTCATTCGTTTCAATGATCGGTATATCCGTATTATCCCGTAATATTTTAGCAGGCAGCACCACATCCGTATTGTCAGGGTTCACCAGGGCTTTGAAGGCCTCCACCCATTGCTCCACTTTCTTACGTTCATCCTTGGCAATTTTGCGGGCCAGGTATTGGGAATACAGGATGGTACCGCTTACGATGAGTATCGCCACCAGTGCCAATCCCGTTCTCCAATTAAGTAATTGCCTGAACATGTACAAATGTAAGAGTATCTCCTGCAACTTGCAGCCTCGAACGGACATTGCAGATCCACAACAATGGTGTTGAAAATAAAGAAACTTAAACCTGTAATGACCCACCTGTCACTAATGTTGGTGAACCTTAAACCTGCCACCCTCACACCTCTCCACCTTGCATTCCTTTCCTTCCCTTACTTTTGAGCAAACTTTATACTCACCTGGATCCTTCGCCACATATCGCCATCGTTATACTAAACTGGAACGGACGCAAGTACCTCGAGCAGTTCCTGCCATCCGTACTCGCCACCACAGGGGCCAATATAGAGGTCGTCGTGGCCGATAATGGCTCCACCGATGATTCACTGGGCTTCCTGCAACAGCACTATCCCGCTATCCGTATCATCCACTTTACGGAAAATCATGGCTTTGCCAAAGGATACAACGAAGCACTAAAACAGGTAAACGCAGACTACTATGCCATACTGAATTCAGATGTGGAAGTACAACCTGGTTGGATAACACCAATGGCCGCGCTGCTGGAACAAGATCAGCAAATAGCTGCCTGCCAGCCCAAGATACTCTCCTATGCCAACAAGAAAATGTTTGAATACGCCGGTGCAGCCGGTGGATGGCTCGACAGTTACGGGTATCCCTTTGCCAAAGGCCGGGTATTTGATATTTGTGAAGAAGACAAAGGCCAGTACGATCAGACCGAACCCATCTTCTGGGCATCAGGAGCAGCCTTGTTCATCCGGGCTTCTGTATTTCACGAAGTAAAAGGCTTTGATGAGTACTTCTTTGCGCACCAGGAAGAAATAGATCTTTGCTGGCGCATACAACTGGCAGGATATAAAATATACTCCTGCCCCGCATCCACCGTGTACCATGTGGGCGGAGGCACCTTGCCCAAAGGCAATTCATTAAAGACCTTCCTGAATTTCCGGAACAACCGCATCATGCTGTCCAAGAACCTGCCCTTTGCTAAAAAACTATGGGTGATGCCGGTCCGCAACTTACTTGATGCTGTTTCCGCCTGGAAAGGATTACTTGCCGGGGACGGGGGCTATTTCGTCGCCATTGTAAAAGCCCAGTTGGCCTTTATTAAATGGTGGTGTTGGCACCGTAAAAAAAGTGTGTTCCCTTCCACCAAAAAAGCACCCCTCTCCGGTTACCTGCACAAGAACATGGCCTGGCAGCATTTTGTAAAAAAGAAGAAGTATTTTAGTGAAATAGTGGATAAAACAACCTGATTTTTTATATTGAACCCTTATTTTTGCAACACAAAATCACACTATGAGTAACACGCAGGAATATCAGCAAGAACTCCAAAAAGTGCAGGACAAAGACTTCACTCACAACTGGGTGTCTTCATCCGCCTTCCTGTTTTACCTGCAGATAGCCTGCATAGTAGCTTTTGTGCTCGGCGGCTGCTATATGTTGTCCACCAAGCGGTACAGCAAAATAGATGTACCTGTTCAGGAGAGCAGCCAATACACTCCCAAGTATAAATAAATAGGTATAAAATTTTTTTGAAAAGGGCCCAAGCCCTATTTTTGCAACCCCGTAAGGGAAAGCCCAAAAGGGCCACACAACAAAAGTTCTTTAAGTAGTA
>JAEUVL010000144.1 GCA_016786965.1 Chitinophagaceae bacterium | reverse complement strand
GGGAATTGCTGTTGGTAAGTATTCTCATCAGGTGTAATGACCACCACCACCCTTGCGCCCCCTTCATAGATCACTTTCATGGCTACAAAGCAGGATTTGCCGGTTTGTTTATTCACCCCATTGCCTTGCATAAAATAAATGACCGGATATTGCACACCGCTCCATTTCTGCGGAGCGGAAACGGCAAAAGATGGTTGTACAATATGACCCCAGTAAAATTCCGGGGCATCGATAGTATTAGGCCGGCTATCATCCAGGCGACTATTGATATAATATAGCCGTACTTCTGTATTGCCTTTGGTTACTTGTACATATTCAGAAGCGGGAGTTGCTTTCCAGCCATCATCAAAATTGGTGGTGGAAAGTGAGATGCCGGTATTGTTACCAGTTGGGGTAGTGTTTGTATTACTAACAGTATTTGTTTTTGGTTGAACAAACTTCCTGGTGTCGGCTTTTATGTTCATCAGAAACTGGTCAATCACGGCCACATACTTTTCGTCATTAAAAATGGTGACGGCACACCAGCTGATATTATTTTGGGTAAAAGTAGAGACCGTTACAATAAAGGTCATGCCTTCTTTAGTAACAGGGCTTACACCAGTCACTACCTCCCAGCCATTTTGTTTCTCTTTTTGCTTTTCAGGTTCACTGGCAAGGTTGTAGGGTTTGGCAGCAAAATGAGTCCAGTCGGTTTTGAAATTCGCATCCGCGTCAGATGATCCTTGCTGCGCAGGCCATACAAAGAGCTGGCAAAATGAGTTGCCTTCAATCTTTTCATACAGCAGCCGTTGCTTTTGTTCTTTTAAAACAAAACCGGGCGGTGCGGTATAACTGAAAATATCGTATTGTTTGGTTTGTGCCTGTAGTAACAGGCCCGGAATAATCAATACCATTGCAAGAAATGAGCGTTTCATAATAGTTTACATTATCAGTTGGGAAATATCTGCCAGGTCATGATGCCTTCCTGCTGGCGGGCATATACCGTTGCAGCCCCGTATATGGAAGGCGCAATGGATATTTTATACGAATATGTTCCTGCCGGAAGATTTACTTCAATGGGGCCAGACACCCCGTCGGCAATTTCCCCGTTTGGGGTATAAACAGTGGTGGTGGCAATATCGGTGGTTCCGCCTACGATGTTCTGTATCAGCACAATGAATGTGCGCCTATCGCCACAGGCCACACAGCCACGGTTGGCAATGGACAGCTTATATTGGAATATTACCTGCGATGGTACTGTTAAGGTAAAATTGGCCACCATATTCGGCACATCTACCCGGCCACTGGTGCCGAGGTCGGGCGAGTTGGCACTGGGCCTTGTTATAAAGTACTTGCCGCCGCCTACTCCCCCTTGCCAACTGGGCGCACTGCCACTGCCATTGCTGGTTAATACCTGACCAGCAGCACCTGTATTGCCCCCTACACTCAATGCCCCATTTTGTGTATTCATTAAAAATCCCCAGCCGGCAGCGCCAAAACCAAAAAAACCCACCTGATTATCTGCCTGCATGCCTACGAATGAAGCGAGTGCAGTATTAGCTTCATTGTTTAACCAAATGCCGGCAGTAAAGCCGGGCGTACCACGTATGCGCATACGTTCACCAATATCCAGGAGGTAAGCCGGATCGCTTACTCCAATGCCTATCTTGCCATCAGACTTAATATCAAGTGCTGTTTTGTAAATACCTGCCACATCGGTATTGTTACTTTGAGTGGAAACGAGCAACTGCATACCGCCAACGGAAGGGTTTACACCGATATAACCGCTGTAGCCAGTAGCAATTGTTTTGCGGTTGCCGTTGAAATAACTGTTAAACCCGATGCCGGGAAAAGAGGATTCAATGGCAACGCCGGTTGTATTACTGCCAAAAACGGCATGGGTGGCGCCAGTTTTTTTATCCACTGTCAAACCGGCGAGGCCGGTGCTGGTAGTGCCGATTGCAAGGGAACCAGTACCGGTGAGGCGCATGTTTTCCGTAAAGTTGTTGCTGCGGCCATAACCAAATACAATGCTTGACGTATTGTGTGGCGTCATTAATTGCATGGTGGAATTTCCAACGCCCAGTCCATAATAATTACTGTTGCCGTCCCGGTACAGGGAGATTTTATCGCCACCTGTATTTTCAAAAGAAAGAGGGAACTTAGGATCTCTGTTACGGATGCCAAACGTTCCATTTTTAGCGTTTGCCACCAGGAACCAACCGTTAAAGTTGAGCTCACTGTAAATGCCGACAGCAGTATCGCTTTCCATACCGAAGAAAACCCGGTTGGTGGCTGAATCAACGCCAATACCACCCAGCCATATCCCTGCTGACGTAAAATCGTTATTGCCACCCCGTATCCTTGCACGGCCACTGAGATCAAGCCGGTAGGAGGGATCGGTATTGCCGATACCAATATTTTGCGCCGTTGCCTCCATCATCCATATACAACAGGCGAATGCCAGTAACCGCTTCATAATTTGTTTTTTTATAAAGATGCAGCAGGTAAGGGGGCTGTACAATATAACCTTTGTTAGAGGCGGGAGCTTTGGATTATTTACGCAGCATCTTATTGATGGCTTCTGTTTTATTTCCTACATGCAATTTTTCATAAATCCGGTGGATATGCTGTTTCACTGTTCCGGGAGTAATGGATAATTTGTCGGCAATTTCCTTGTATAATAATCCTTCGGAAAGCAGGGAGAGAATTTCTTTTTCTTTAGGCGTCAGTTGCTCCAGGTCCTCATTTCGCTGTACCGGCTTTTGATAGTGCTGCACCAGTTTGCGGGCTATTAATGCACTCATGGGCGAACCGCCTGCATATAATTCCTTTAATGCTTCCGCAATCTGCGGCATACTTGATTTCTTTAATAAGTAGCCGCTGGCACCCGCTTCAAGCGCAGTAAAGATGTTTTCATCATTTTCATAAATCGTAAAGATCATGAACTGCGTATCGGGGCATTGTGGTTTTACCTGCTGAATACATTCGATACCATTGATACCCGGCAGGTTAATATCCATGATCACCACATCAGGCTGCAGGGCAGGTATGGTTTCAAGCGCTTCTTCGGCCCGGCTGAAAGTAAAGACCAGTTCAAATGCTTCATCCCATAGCAACAGGGCTGCCACCGCATTTCGGATGTCTTCAATATCCTCTACTATACCAACCCTTATTTTAGACATATCAGCAAAAGTACTTTTTAATACTGCCGTTGAGTTATAACTTTTGTTAGAGTGGTATGGTAAAACTCTGGGTAATTCCTTCGCCGGTCAGCGTCTGCATTTCTCCTTTTACTGCTTTCATTCTTTTCTGCATATTGCTTAAGCCGTTTCCGCTTACCATTTTATGTTTGTCAAACCCTTTTCCATCATCCCGGATGGTGATACTGAGTTTGTTATCAGTTATTTCAATGGTCATCCACACATTCCCTGCCCCGGAATGTTTAATAATGTTATGAATACTTTCTTTTACACAAAGAAAAATATGCTGTCTCTTTTCACCACGGATAATAGTGGGTGGAATGGCTGGAGGCAGGGTAAAATGTGATTGGAACTGGTGCTGCTGGGTAAAGTTGGCCACCCAGGCTTTGGTATAGAATATAAGGTTGTCCAGGGTGTCGTTCTTTTCGTTCATGGCCCAGATGATATCATTCATCTTGTCTACCAGTTCATCTGCCTGTGCCGCTATTTTTAAATTGTTTTGTTTTTGTTGTTCCAATGGAATGTAAGGAGCTGATTGGCTTAGATATTTTATGGTGGAAATACCTGCACCCAGGTCATCGTGCATATCGGTGGCAATGCGGGTACGTTCCAGGGCCACGGCTTGTTGTTTTTCCAGTTCAATACGCTGCCGAAGGAGCTTTCTCTTCAACAGAGTTCTGAAGATCATATAACTCAGCAGCGCAAGCAGTAAAGCGGCCGCTGCCAGGAAGACAGTTGTTTTCCAAAAAGGCTTTTTAATCGTAAATGAATAAGTAAGTGTTTTGCTTACCGGCGTATCGCCGGGAAAAATGGCTGTTGCAGTAAGTGTATAATGGCCCGGGAGGAGATTGGAATATTCAAAATCAGCCGAGCGGGAGTTTTGCGCCACATCGGTGGAAGGTCCGTTCAGCCGGAAGATAAAGCGGATGTTTTTTTCATCAATAAAACTTGGGGCACTCACAGAAAAGCGAAAATTATTTTTGTTGTAAGCAAAGCTGTTGTAATTCCCGGGCCTGGTCTCCTCTCCATTTATTGCAATTGAATTGAAGAAAAGAGAAGGACTCAGTGAAGAATTGGTTTTTGTTTTCAGAGACACACTGTATGGTATGCCATTATCTGTAAAGGCAATTATGCTTGAATCATCTTTTTGTACGGCACTGGTAACGCCGGTGAACAACCCAATCCGGGAAAACAATTGTTCTACCGATGTATCAGGTGTACTAAAATGAACGATATCCAGTCCGGCAACTGTGGTAGCCAACAACTTTGTGTTGCCCAGCCGAATTAGACAGGAAATAAAATTATTACTTAATCCTTTTTCAATGCCTGTAATGCCCAAAAACTTGTATTGACTGTTATTGACTGTAACATACACAATGCCTTTGTTTCGGGTGCCAATGCAGAAAGTGTCTTTATTCCAGTGAAGTGCATAACGAGGGCTATAACTTTTGTCAGAATAAGCTGACTGGCGTTTCAATTCCCTATTGACCAGTGAGTATTTCAGTATATCGCCGTTGCGGGCAAAGCACCAGTAGTTATTTTCTGTATCTGTTACGATATTGTCAGTGAAGTAGGGAAGTTCAATGGAAATAAAGCTGTGGTCTGTATTTATTACAGCCATATAATTACCGGTAATAAGCAGCCTTCCTTGTTTATCAAAAGAGATCCGCGGCGATATTTGTTTTGTTCCCTGCGTAAAGGAAGCGAAAGAAATTGTCTTCCCAGTCTTACTTTCCAATAAGCCGTTGTTGTATAAGGTCCAGATATCATTGTTCCATGAAAAGGTTTGTAATGCACCGGTTTTTTGTTCAATCTTTTCCTGCGAGTGAATATTTTCTTTGATAAGATGTATGGTGTTTCCATTTTTCAGGCTGATGATACCTTCGGGAGAAATATTGACAGACTCAGCCCGTCTAATCAACCCTTCACCTGGCAGAACAAGCGGCGTTACCTTACTTTGAACCAGTTTACTTACACCTTTGCCGTTAAGGATGAACCAGTAATTGTTTTCCGCATCCTGGAACAAGCTGCCTGCAGATTCAGGCAAACCGTCTGCCGTGGAATAACAGGTCGTTTTTTTTGCCGTTGGCTGCAGCATGCATATTTGTTTGTTGGTGCTTAAAAGCCAAACCTGTTTTTGGTTATCTATAAAAAATTGACTGAAGGTGCTTCCTGCTGGTATCAACGTGGCAAAGGATAAAGGCTCTGTAATAAGTGCTCCTTTTTGCAAGGCCTGCTCATTCAATTGCATCCAGGTATTGTTTATAAAGACATACACAGTATTGTAAAACTGAAGCAGGTCAATAGGTTTGTCAGCTACCATTTCGGTACCCGCCTCTTGCAGTTTCCAGTTGTAAAGGCTCAGCTTATACTGCCCGTTTACCGGAGAAAAAGAGGACCCGACAATCCAGGTGCCGCTGCAGACGGCTTTATCAAACTGAAGTGGTGATCGCTGGTTATTCTCTTTCAATGAGAATAATGGAGTGACTTCTTTACCGGAATACATCACCAGGCCGGAGTTGGCGAGGATTATTTTACCACCGTTGTTGGTGCTGAGTATAGTACCGGGCTCCTGCAATGACCTTAGCAGCAATGTATCTTTTTCCAGCTTGTTACCTTGCAGGTAATATATACCAGAAAGGGCGGAGATCAGCAGCCTGCCATTTTTATCTTCTGTAATATCATTAATGACAGATAACGGCTGGTCTTTAAAATGCGAATAGTTTTGAAACCGTTGTCCGTCAAAACTGCTGAAGCCATCCCGGGTAAGAAAATATAATACACCCCGTTTATCCTGGTATATCTTCTGCACCCTGGCATCAGTAAGCCCATCGGCAGGTGTATATAGATTGAATGTGAGCGACTGACCGCTGGCGGTAAAGGAGAAACAGAGAAAGAATAACAGTGTTGCCCATTTCATGTCTTTAAAAGTAGAATAAAGATTTGGGTATAAAAAAACACCGTGTGGCCGGTGTTTTTTTTACATTGATCATTTGGTCTGTTATCCCAGAAGTTCTTTTACCACTACAGTTACATTCATCATCTCTCTCACCGCATCTGCAATAGCTGCTGCATCATACCCGCACTCACGGTGAAGTTCTTTGGGTGTGCCATGCTCCACCAGCTTGTCTGGAATGCCGAGTATTCTTACATCATTCTTATAGCCGTTCTTTGCCATAAACTCCAGGATGGCGCTACCGAAGCCTCCTTCTATGGTGCCATCTTCTACAGTCACTATTTTTTCATACTGGCGGCAGGCTTCATGCAGTAAGGCTTCGTCCAAAGGTTTGGCAAAACGCATATCGTAGTGACCTGGATTTAGTCCGTCATTCTTCAGTTCCCGGATAGCAGCGGCAGCAAAATTACCCGGGTGGCCAAACGAAAGAATGGCAATGTCTTTCCCTTCTTTTAGTTTTCGGCCTGTACCGATCTTTATTTCTTTCATCTCCGTTTTCCATTCAGGCATCACTCCTTCGCCGCGGGGATAGCGGATAACGAAAGGCACATTGGTGGAATCTAATTGCGCTGTGTACATCAGGTTGCGCAATTCGGCCTCATTCATTGGGGCGCTTATCACCATATTGGGTATGCATCTGAAATAAGCAATATCGTAACAGCCGTGATGTGTTGGACCATCATCACCCACCAGGCCAGCACGGTCGAGACAGAAAATGACGGGCAGTTTTTGAATAGCGACATCATGCACCACCTGGTCGTAAGCTCTTTGCATAAAAGAGGAGTAAATATTGCAGAACACCTTCATTCCCTGTGTGGCCATGCCGGCACTCAGCGTTACGGCGTGTTGTTCAGCGATGCCTACGTCAAATGCACGGTCGGGCAATTTGTCCATCATTAACTTCAGTGAGCATCCGGAAGGCATGGCGGGAGTGATGCCAAATATTTTATCGTTCTTTTCAGCCAGTTCAATGATGGTATGACCAAATACATCCTGGTATTTTGGTGCTTGTGGAAGATCGAATTTCTTTTTCTGAATCTCACCGGTCACTTTATCAAAAAGTCCGGGTGCATGCCATTTGGTCTGGTCTTTTTCTGCCAGGGCATAACCTTTTCCTTTGGTGGTAATGATATGCAGGATCTTCGGGCCGGGAATATTTTTCAGGTCTTTGAGTGTATCCACCAACTTGGCTACATTATGGCCATCAATAGGTCCAAAGTAGCGGAGCTTTAATGCTTCAAATAAATTGGCGCTGCTGCTTACCATGCCCTTCAGCCCATCGGTGAGTTTGTGGGCCATGGCCCGGCTGAAGTTTTTGCCCACGGGCAATTTGCCCAGCAGTTTCCATACATCATCCTTTACTTTATTGTAGGTAGGGGAGGTAGTGATGTCCGTGAGATATTCTTTGAGGGCCCCTACATTCGGGTCGATGCCGATGCCGTTATCATTCAATATGATCAGCATATCCGTATCGGCCACACCGGCGTGGTTCATTGCTTCGAAGGCCAGGCCAGCGGTCATGGAGCCATCTCCGATAACAGCCACTACTTTACGGTCTTTCTCCCCTTTATATTTTGCTGCCATGGCCATGCCCAATGCCGCAGATATAGAGGTGGAAGAATGCCCTACGCCAAATGTATCGTATTCACTTTCTGTCCTTTTGGGAAAGCCGCTTAGGCCTTTGTATTTCCTGTTGGAGGGGAAATTATCTCTTCTGCCGGTAAGTATCTTGTGCCCATAAGCCTGGTGGCCTACATCCCATACGAGTTGATCATAAGGAGTATTATAGACATAGTGCAGGGCCGTTGTCAGTTCTACCACACCCAGGCTGGCACCAAAGTGCCCACCATGCACACTTACTACGTCAATAATGTACTGCCGCAGTTCATCACATACCTGGTGCAGTTTTTCACGGGGTAGTTTCTTCAGGTCTGCCGGGGAATCAATCGTTTTTAATAATGGCCCTGGTGTTATTTCCATGTATATTTTTTTGACGGTGTAAAACTACAATTTTCCGTTCAGCCTTTTTTGCTAAAGATTGTGTAACAATCCGGCTGCAAGAAGGTTCTGTAGCACAGTGAGTAAGATCTGGTCTGCAACCAGCGCATATCCCATTTGTAAGTCAATTGCACCTTTGATATATTTACGGGGAGAGCAGCAAAAAGGAATGATTAGATTTGCCCATATGTGGTCAGGAAATACACGATATTGGCTATTACAGTTAGCAGGCTGGGGCTTTGTGGGCCTCGTCATGATATTTTTTGCCCATGCCTATAAGGTTGAGATCTCGAATAAGATACTGCTGAGCCGTATTGCGATTGTGTTTACTGCGGGCATTTTTGTTACCCATATTCTCCGGCTAATCATTAAGTGGCAGGGCTGGATGATGGAATCCATAGAAAAGGTGATCCCCAAGCTGGTGGTGGCAATGGTCATAGCTTCCATGCTTTTTAGTTTGATCGTATTGGGAGGGATCGATTTCTTTAAATTAGGTAATGAATCTGCCAAAAAGCTTTCTTTCCTGGCCAAACTGGCGGGTTCTACCATGGACAATGGTTTGTTCATCCTTCCGTGGGTGCTGATCTATTATTTCTACCATTTTTTTCAAAAAAGCCGCCGCCAGCAAATGGATACCCTCCGGCTGGAAACCCTCATCAAGGAGCTGGAATTAAAAACCATTAAGGCCCATATCAACCCTCATTTTATTTTTAATTCACTCAACAGCATCAGGGCACTGGTGGATGAGAATCCACAACGGGCCAGGAAGGCAGTGACCGAGCTAAGTAATATTTTGCGCAGCAGCCTGCAATCGGAAAAAATGGAAACAGTGCCGCTGGAAAAAGAATTAGGTATTGTAAAAGATTACCTGGCCCTGGAAAATATGCGGTTTGAAGACCGTCTCAAAGTAGAGTATGAGATTGATGAGGATACCCTTAACCAGCCTGTACCGCTGATGATGCTGCAAACGCTGGTGGAAAACGCTATCAAGCATGGCATCAGTAAGCAGATAAATGGCGGGGTGGTGAAAGTGATCTCAGACTTTAAGGATGATTACCACGAACTGATCGTGCAGAATACTGGTTTTTTAAACGGATATAAGAAAGGAGATGAAGGATTTGGGCTGTCCAGTACCAATAACCGGCTCGACCTGCTGTATGGAGAAAAGGCCAAATTTGAGATGAAGCAGGTAACACCATCACTGGTAGAGGCTAAAGTGATCATACCTGTAAATACTGTTTAGTGTTTCCGAAAAGAAAAGGTGAAATATGTTACAGCAAGTTCTTCCTGTTTCGTCCGGTTGGTATGCCAGAACGGCAGTATTAGTTTTTGCAATTCATTTTTAAATTAGAAATATGAAAGCCATTATTATTGATGACGAACGTCTTGCCAGAACAGAATTGAAAAAGTTACTACAGGATTTTCCGGAAGTGGAGATCATTGATGAAGCTGCCAATGCCGAAGAGGGCATTTCAAAAATTGAAAGCCTTCAGCCTGACCTTATTTTCCTCGACATTCAAATGCCCGGTAAAACCGGCTTTGATATGCTGTCACAACTCGAAAGAACACCACAAGTGATCTTTACTACAGCCTATGATGAATTTGCCTTGAAAGCTTTTGAAGTTAATGCCCTCGATTACCTGTTGAAGCCGGTAGAGCCTAAGCGCCTGGCTGATGCTATACAAAAACTGCAACTCACCGAACATAAAGAAATAAAACCTGAAGGTGAAAACTTCAATAACAGCATTCTTACGGAAAGTGACCAGGTATTTGTAAAAGACGGGGAACGCTGCTGGTTTGTAAAACTGAGTGAGATCCGGTTATTTGAAAGTGTGGGTAATTATGCCAAGGTGTTTTTTGGTGGTAATAAGCCGCTGATCTTAAAATCGCTGAATGCGTTGGAAGAAAGACTGGATGAGAAAACATTCTTCCGGGCCAATCGTAAACATATTGTTAATCTGCGTATGATAGACAAGATAGAGCCATATTTCAACGGTGGTTTGCTGCTGGAACTGAAAGGTGGCGAGAAAATTGAAGTTAGCAGGAGGCAAACGGTAAAGTTTAAGGAAATGATGAGCCTGTAAGTAATATGCAATTGCTATTTGGAGTTATAGCCGGTTGCCAATTGCTTATTGTGAATTAGCCAAGCACAACAAATAAATTTAATGAGTTTACGAATGAAGAGAATATTCCTGATGGGGTTGTTGATTACAGCAACCTCTTTTTTATGGGCCCAGAAGATTGATGCGGTAATAAACGTGAGTGAAGTAACGAGGATCGAAACAGCACTGGCCTCGGATGATATGCGGGGACGGAGAACATTTACACCAGATATTGATAAAGCGGCTGATTTTATTGCGGCCGAGTTTAAGAAAGCTGGTCTGCAACCTATGAAGAACGGCGGCAGCTTCCGCCAGGAATTTGCGATGGTTCGCACCAAATTCATCAGCGCTGCTGCACAGTTTGATGGCAATAATATTGAGCAAAAGAATATAATCGCCGTTACCTCTCAGCCCCAGTTGAAGATTGATAATAATTCCGGGTATGAGAAGGTATTCATAAAAGCCGGTGCTAATCTTCAAACAGAAGCCCGCAAATTGATCCGCAGCAATAAGAATCTGCTGGTGCTGGTCGACAAAAGTTTCACTAACAGCTTCGGTAACCTGGCCCGGCTTAAATCATCAATGTTTAAAACCAATACGAATGTAGTTTTTGTACTGGCCGATACAGATCCTGCTGCCTGGTCAATTGAAGCGGTGCATGAGATAACAGAGCAAAAGATGGCTAATGTGGTAGGTATGATACCCGGTAAAAGCAGAAAAGATGAATACGTGGTATTCTCCGGTCATTATGATCATTTAGGCGTGGGCAAGCCTATAAATGGTGACTCTATTTATAATGGCGCCAATGACGATGCGGCAGGAACAACTGCCGTTATCATGCTGGCCAAATATTTTGCGGCAGCAAAGAATAATGAAAGAACGGTGGTCTTTGCCGCATTTACCGCAGAAGAGATCGGTGGTTTTGGCTCGCAATATTTTTCCCGCCAATTGGATCCCGAGAAAGTGATGGCCATGTTCAATATCGAAATGATCGGTACGGAAAGCAAATGGGGAAAGAACTCGGCGTACATAACAGGATATGAGAAAACGGATATGGGAGAACTGTTAGCTAAGGACCTCCAGGGAACGGAGTTCACCTTTTACCCCGACCCATATCCCACTCAGCAATTATTTTACCGATCCGATAATGCCACGCTGGCCCGGCTGGGGGTACCGGCACATACGATCTCCACTTCTAAAATGGATGTGGAGCCGCACTATCATAAACTCACTGACCATGTGGAAACGCTTGACCTTGATAACATGACGATGGTGATCAAAGCCATTGCACTGAGTTCAAAAAGTATTTTGGCCGGAAAGGCTACGCCATCGAGGGTGAAGGTGGAGGAGTTGAGATAAGAGACCGGAAGCCAGCGGTCAGACAGACTTGATTATTTGGTCAAGAAACTAAAACAGAATAATAGGTCAAGCTTCTTACTTGAGACTCCCTGCTTCCTGCTTTACACTATGCACGGCATCACTCATCTCTTTTATCAGAGAGGCGTCTTTTTCAATTGCATTACCGACAACGATAACATCTGCTCCAGCCTTGCAGTTCAGGTAGGCTTTTTCCGGCTGGATGATGCCGCCGCCAATGATGAGAGGAACTTCAATATGATCGGCCACCGCTTTGATCATACTTTCGGTAATAGGACGTTTAGCGCCACTACCTGCATCCATATAGATCAGCCGCATGCCAAGCATTTCACCGGCCATGGCGGTGCACATAGCGATCTCGTTTTTATCAGCCGGTACAGGTGCTGCATTGCTGATATAAGAAACGGTGGTTGGTGCACCACCGTCAACAACAATATAGCCTGTGGGCATGATCTCCAGCCCGCTTTGCTTTACGAACGGGGCCGACACTACATGCTGTCCTATCAGCAACTCAGGATTGCGGCCGGAAATTAAAGACAGATACAACAGCGCATCCGCATATTTACTTACCTGCGAAGGGCTGCCGGGAAAAAGAATAACGGGAATATCACAGTTCTGCTTGATGTGCTGCACACATTCATCCAGGTGATTAGAAATCACCAGGCTGCCGCCTACCAGCAGGTAGTCCACTTTGGCACTGGTGGAAAGTCCGATCAGCTCATCCAATACAGCCGTATTGACCTTGTCGGGGTCTATCAGCACAGCAAAGGATTTTTTCCCCTGCTTCTTCTTCTCGGTCAATGCATTATGTATCGTTAACTTCATCCGCTACTGGTTGATTATTGCAAAAATGCGAAAAACTTCCCGTATTGCCCACTCGAAACACAAATATCCTTTTCTGGAAGAAGGCTTTGTAACTTACTGCTAAATGAGGTGTTATGCGAATAATTTTTTCTTTTTTGGTAGCCCTGTTATTTCTCGCCTGCAACAATCCGGCTTCTAACAAAGTATCTTCTGTAGATACGCTGAAGAATGTTAAACAGATCCATGAAATACCCATAACAGAGGACACTATTTTTCAAGCGTTCTCAGGAGAACCTATCTGGTCTGTATTCGTAATCAGGGATAAAGAGATCGTATTTATGCCTGGAGACGACGCAAAACTGGTATTTCCATTTGTTAAACCAACAACAGTAAGTGAGGAGATAATGAAATACAGTTCAGTCACATGTAATTCAGCTATAGAAATGACTGTTATAAGCGCCCCTTGCAGCGACGGTATGAGTGAAATGACCCATCCTTATTTGGTGGAATTAAAAGTTAACAAAAGAGAGTTTACAGGTTGCGGTACGGATGAATAATCCGAACCGGGTCCCCTGTTACTTACGTGTACTGCAAACGAAAAAAGTCCCGATTTTCAGCAGGTAACAATTTTTTAACACAACTAAAAACGCTAATGCCCGCCAGTTAAGCCTTTCGGGCTATGCTTTTTACAAAACCTGCTACAGCAAAGGGTTTCAACCGGCGTAAACGTAAAAACCCTTGCCTGTTTTGCCTTTCAGGCGCAGGAAGAAAGTGCCCGGATTTTTTAAGAATTGCCTGCATATTTTCCAAAAATTTTTTTTCAAAAAACAGGGTGCCCATTGGGGACAAATACTGGGATGCCCTGCTGGCTTGCATCACAGGATTATCCATCCTCCCTTATCCACAAATGTGCATATCTCTACCTATGAATTACAGATACTTAAAAATATTTTCGTAACGGACGTTAACAGTTACTAACCCCCAGAAATTTTTTTTTAGTTATGGCTACCAAAACCAAAGCATCCGCAAAAAGCGGTTTGCAATTTTCACGTCGCTTTACCCGGGATGACGTGAATGTATTCGATATGTTTGAGTATGATTACCGCACTTCCGTAATTCGTAACCCGAGTGGTGAAGTAGTGTTTGAAATGAACAATGTGGAAGTACCCAAACAATGGAGTCAGATTGCAACTGATATACTTGCCCAAAAATATTTTAGAAAAGCAGGCGTGCCACAACCTGATGGCAGCCTCGGCAGAGAAACATCCGCTAAGCAAGTGGCACATCGCCTGGCTAATTGCTGGATGGCCTGGGGACAACGCTACGGATACTTTGCATCTGAAAAGGATGCCACTGTTTTTTATGAAGAACTGGTGTACAGCATCCTCAATCAAATGTGTGTGCCCAATTCACCACAATGGTTCAATACCGGCCTGCATGAAAGCTATGGCATTACCGGTAAGCCACAGGGCCATTATTATGTAGACCCCATCGATGGCGAATTGAAAAAATCACAGAACGCCTATGAACGTCCGCAGCCGCATGCCTGTTTCATCCTTAGCGTGGATGATGATTTGGTAAATGAAGGCGGCATTATGGACCTGTGGGTTCGTGAAGCAAGGATATTCAAATACGGCTCAGGTGTGGGTACAAACTATTCTAACCTGCGTGGCGCTGGTGAAAAACTTAGCGGCGGCGGAACCTCCTCAGGATTGATGAGCTTCTTAAAGATAGGCGACAGGGCCGCAGGTGCGATAAAATCAGGCGGTACCACCCGCCGGGCTGCCAAAATGGTTTGCCTTGATTTAGACCATCCGGAAATCATTGATTTCATCAACTGGAAAGTAGAGGAAGAGAAAAAAGTAGCCGCTTTGATCGCTGCCGGTTATCCTTCCGGGTATGAGGATGAAGCATACAGAACAGTAAGCGGCCAGAATTCCAACAACTCTATCCGAATCCCCAACTCTTTCTTTAAAGTACTGGAAGAGGATGGTGACTGGGAACTGAAAGGCAGAATGGATGGCAGAGTAATGAAAAAAATTCCCGCCAGGGAAGTATGGAACCAGGTAGCCTATGCTGCATGGAGCTGTGCAGACCCCGGCACGCAATACAATACCACCATCAACGAATGGCATACCTGCCCTGAAGGTGGAGAAATCAGAGCATCTAACCCTTGCTCTGAGTATATGTTCCTGGATAATACGGCCTGTAACCTGGCATCTGCCAACCTGATGAAATTCTTCGATACAGAAACCAACCAGTTTGATGTGGCGGGGTACGAGTACAACTGCCGCCTGTGGACAGTGGTATTAGAAATATCGGTGCTCATGGCGCAGTTCCCTTCCAGGGAAGTAGCACAGCTTAGCTATGAATACAGAACCCTGGGATTGGGCTATGCCAACCTCGGCACCATGCTGATGGTAAGCGGCATTCCTTATGACAGCGAAGAAGCCAGGGGTATTGCAGGCGCTATCACTGCCATCATGACGGGTGTTTCTTACAAGACGTCTGCTGAAATGGCTGAAGTACTGGGCGCCTTCCCAAGGTATGAAGAGAACAAAGCACACATGATGCGGGTAATGCGTAACCACCGCCTGGCTGCGTACGATGCTGATGAATATGAGAACCTGAGCCTGAAGCCACAGGGTATCAAAGCAAAATATTGCCCGGATTACTTGTTGAAGGCAGCTTGCAAAGCCTGGGATGATGCTGTGGAAATGGGAGAGAAATTTGGCTACCGCAATGCACAGGCTACCGTGATCGCCCCAACCGGCACTATAGGCCTGGTAATGGATTGCGATACCACTGGTGTGGAGCCTGATTTCGCCCTGGTGAAATTTAAAAAGCTGTCCGGTGGTGGTTATTTCAAGATCATCAATCAATCAGTTCCTGCCGCTCTGAAGAACCTGGGTTATTCTCAAAAAGAATCAGAAGCGATCATTAAATATGCAACCGGTTCTGCTTCTTTTGCCGGCGCACCATTTATCAATCACCAGACGCTGAGTGAAAAAGGATTCATAGCTGATGAGATCAAAAGACTGGATGCGGCTGCCTTAACTGCTTTTGAGATTGGGTTTGTATTTAATAAGTACACTTTAGGGGAAGAATGCCTGCAACGTCTTGGCTTCACCCCGGAGCAATATAACGACTTTGAGTGGAGCCTGCTGGAAGCATTAGGCTTCAGCGATGAGCAGATAGAAGCGGCCAATGATTATGTATGCGGAACAATGATGCTGGAAGGCGCACCATTATTGAAACCCGAACACCTGCCGGTATTTGATTGCGCTAATAAATGCGGGCAGAAAGGACAAAGATATATTCATGCACACGG
>JAEUVL010000142.1 GCA_016786965.1 Chitinophagaceae bacterium | reverse complement strand
CCCATTCCCACGATATAGCCCATGGCATCTTTCAAAGCATCATTGCTTTTGAAAGAAGGGTTAGTGTTGATGTCGGCATGTACTTCCATATCCACACTGTACCGGCTAAAAATGTTGCACAGTTCGTACGCCACCTCAATACTTTTATGTACTTCAGTCAGCATCCGTTCTTTGATGGTCATCCGTTGTTTGGTGACCTCGTTGTGTATATACATGAAACCACCTTTACCTTTCCGGATGAAAACAATAACGGTAGCAAATTCAGTGATCTTACCTTTCACCTGGCTATCGGTACCAATGCACACCTTCAGATCATGCCCCATTTCTTTCTCCTGCATCAATACACGGTTCACCTCTTCGGTAATAGGAATGTTGATCCTTTCACCGCTTAATTTTCTCCATTGTCGTTGTTCCTGTTCCATGACCCAATTATTAATTACTAATTATTCATTACTAATTTCAAAGCGGTGCCCCGTGGAATTGAACCACGATCTCCGGGATTTCACTCCGGTGCATATATCCATTCTGCCAAAGCACCATTTGTTCGTCATGAGTATTGACTGATTCCTGTTCTCTCATAATCGAATTCACTCATTCCAAACAATGCGGAGAGTAAAGGAGTCGAACCTTTGTACCGAATTAACGATAGCCCAAGCTTAGCAGGCTGACACATTGCCACTCTGTCAACTCTCCAATATTTTATGTTACAAGCTCCTGTAACTCTGGTCATCTTCGTTGCGTCGCACCCTTCATCGTTCTGTTCGCTATTCAGCAACTGCGGAGAGAAAGAGATTCGAACTCTTGCGGTTTTTACACCAAGACTGTTTTCAAGACAGCTTCCATGACCAACCGGGCTCTCTCCTTTGTGTGAGTGGATGGATTCAAACCATCTTATCCTTCAACCAGCGGAAACAGATTTACAGTCTGCCGCGACTCTTCCACTTTGTCGCACTCACAATTGCGGATGAAGAAAGATTCGAACTTTCAACCCTCCCGCTAACAACGGGACGCTCTGCCGTTGAGCTATTCATCCTGGTTGGCCTGCAGGGACTCGAACCCCGACATTCCGGTTAAAAGCCGGAAACTCTACCACTTAAGCTACAAGCCATTACTTCATTCCTCTTCAGTTGACTTAATCCCGCTTCGTGCGGGATATCTCCGTGTTCGTAGCACAGCATTCTCATCCATTGAACTATAAGTCATTTTGTACGGCTCCAGGATTTGAACCTGGAACTTTCTCCTGCTATTTGCCTTTCAGAAAGAAAGGGAGAAGAATATGTTACCATACACCAAACCGTATTGGTTGACTCCGGGGCTCGAACCCTGTTCTTCCGTTGCACAGACGGATGCTTTACCAAATAAGCTAAAGCCAACATGTTGCTGTCGAGTTTGGATTCGAACCAAAACCATCAGTGTCAAAGACTGATATGCTAGCCGTTACACTACTCAACAAATTCGCGGTTCGTGCGGGAGTCGAACCCGCAGGGCCTGACAGACAATCAGGCATGTTAGCCGTTACACCAACGAACCTTGTACTCTGTATGGGATTCCCAGCCTGACCGGACAGGCAGGGAACCGGTATCATCAAGCCGAAAGATTGTTATCCTGGCCATTTGACGAACAGACCTTTTGTATAGGAGACAGGATTCGAACCTGCAGCCTCTTCATTCCAGGTGAAGTATCCGGCCAATCGGAATGCTCCTATATTTTGTAGTGAGGCTCATCGCCTCACTACAGTTTTCATGGCGGGTATCATGATTTTGCTATTCATACTGCACATACTCACTTTCTATCCGTTGTACACCGGAGCTATCCAGGGCATCTATGTATCCCAGCGGCGATGTGCCGGCAGACAGGAAACAGATGTTCTTGAACCCGTTCTCTTTTCGTATCTGCGTATTGCTTTCATTGATAAGCTCCATATCCTTTACTTTCACCTTATGCAGTTTCTTAGTAGCAGGGTCAATATCACCCCACTGCACATAATTGCTTCCCCACTCTTCCACCATGAACTTTCGTCCTGATCTCATTACTACCCAGTATCTTCCTGTTTCCATACACTGTTGTTTTAAATGTTTAGAAAAAGTGTCCCCGGTGCATCTCCCGGGGAGCACTTATTTCCTCCTTTCTGCATCTGATATTTTAGCGAAGCATAAATTCAGCCGGATGAAGAACTTTCTCGTTCATTTCGTCAGCCATATTTTGCTCTGCATTTTTTCTTTTATTGCTGATCATCTCCACTATTGTATGAATAGCCAGCACGATCATTAAAAATTTCATTTCACCCTCCTTCTTTTCTTTTTGTTGGCCCCATCCTTCCATAATAAGAATCAATTATTCTCATCGCCACAAGGTGTATTACAAATACGATCAGCTTCACTTTCATCATTGTTTCATGTGTCATACACTATTTTTTAGCATAAATAAAAAGCCCGGTCGTTTGTTTCGACCGGGCTTCCTTTATACCTGCACATTCATGCAGTTATGTATGGATACAATCCGGCCGTTCATGTTTACTATCATTCTCATTGCCTGCGGGCACAATAGATCCTTTCGGCTGTGCACACCAATAGCATATAGATCCTGATAGCATATCAATTCCTGTTATCATTTCAAATCGTGTATGTCGTAATTGTTTCAGCAATGTTTATTTTTTGTTTTGTTACAGATTCAATTCTGTTTTTTTTACATAAAAGAAAGCCATATTAAAATTTCAGGCTCTTAAACCCCTCCTGTGCATGGGCATGGGGGGCAAAAAAAACCCGCAATCTCTTGCGGGGCCTGTATTCCATCGAATACGTTATTTTAACTTACTCATGCAGCATACAAGCCCCTGAACCGGTATAATCACCCTTGGGACTAAACCAATTCGCTGATTCGATATGTAATTGTATGCGTAGCATTTTTTGTTTTGTGAGTGCAAAGATGAATTTATTTTTTTGATGCTGCCAAATTTTTGACAAACTATTTTTAAAATAATTTTTATAGTGGAATGTTGCCGTGCTTTTTTCTTGGCCGCTTTACTACTTTATTTTCCAGCATAGCAAATGCTTTTATCAGTTTCTTTCTTGTTTCCCCCGGCTCTATCACTTCATCAATAAACCCTCTTTCAGCAGCAAGATAAGGTGTGGCAAATTTTTCTGCATACTCCGCCTCTTTCTCTGCTAACTTTTTTGCAGGGTCCGGTGCTTCCGAAATTTCCTTTTTGAAGATGATCTCACTGGCTCCTTTTGCACCCATCACTGCTATCTCCGCCGTAGGCCATGCATAGTTCATGTCAGCACCAATATGCTTGGAGTTCATTACATCATAAGCACCGCCATAAGCTTTCCGTGTGATAACAGTTACTCTTGGTACTGTTGCTTCACTTAATGCATACAAAAGTTTTGCACCGTTGGTGATAATGCCGTTCCACTCCTGGTCGGTACCCGGTAAGAAACCAGGTACATCCACCAATACCAGCAACGGAATATTGAAGCAATCACAGAAGCGGGTAAACCTTGCTCCTTTTTTTGAACTGTCTATATCCAGCACACCAGCCAGGCTCATCGGCTGGTTGGCTACAATTCCTATGCTTCTCCCTGCCAGCCGTGCAAAACCCACTACAATATTCTCCGCATAATCCTTATGTACTTCAAAGAATGAATCAGTATCACAAATCCCCTCTATCACTGCACGCATATCATAGGGCTGGTTGGTGCTTTCAGGAATGATGGTTTCCAGTTCGGGCCTTGTTTCATCACTCAAAGTATAAGGCAATTTCAATACTACGTCTTCACAATTCTGCGGCATGTAACTCAGCAATTTCTTTACCTGTGCAATACAATCCATATCGTTTGCAGCCGTAAGGTGTGTAACACCCGACTTGGTGGAATGGGTCGAAGCTCCTCCAAGCTCTTCTGAACTCACTTCTTCATTGGTGACTGTCTTTACCACATTCGGCCCTGTCACAAACATATAACTGGTATTCTCCACCATGATCGTAAAGTCTGTAATGGCAGGTGAATACACAGCACCACCGGCACAAGGTCCCATGATGGCAGATATCTGCGGAATAACACCGGATGACTGGACATTACGATAAAAAATATCGGCATAGCCACCTAATGAACGTACTCCTTCCTGTATCCTTGCACCACCAGAATCATTCAACCCAATGATGGGTGCGCCGCCTTTCATGGCCAGATCCATGATCTTACATATCTTTTCTGCATGTGTTTCTGATAATGCTCCTCCAAACACGGTGAAATCCTGTGCATACACATATGCCAGCCTTCCGTTCACTGTGCCATATCCTGTTATCACACCATCGCCGTAGTACTGCTGGTTCTCCATGCCAAAGTCTTTCGTGCGGTGTACCACTAATGCACCGATCTCTTCGAAGGAACCCGGATCCATCAGCAGGGTTATCCGTTCTCTTGCTGTCAGTTTTCCTTTCTGGTGCTGTTTGTCATTTCGGTCTTTTCCGCCTCCCAGTTTTCCTTCTTCTATTTTCTCTCTTAGTGCTTCAATCTTTGATTTCATAACCTGGTTATTTGAAATTGTATTTATGCTAAGCGGCGTTTCCAGCTCGTGGTTTTGTGCTCTACTGGCCGGATCCTTGTTTGTTGTTCTATCAGGTATTTCAAAGCCACCATTGCGGCTATCTCAGCATTTGCTTTTTGTTTTTCTTTTATCTTTTCGGGGGTGTAATGATTTTTTACAAAATGGGTGTCAAACATTCCGGACAAGAATGCATCATGTTCAAACACAAAAGTTCCAAAAGGCAAGGTGGTTGACACACCTTCTATTTTATAGGCTTTGATCGCTTCTTTCATTTTTTGAATCGCCTCGGCCCTGTTGTGCCCATGTGTTACCAGCTTGGCGATCATCGGATCATAATAGATCGGTATCGTCATGCCTTCTTCGTAAGCATCATCCACCCTGATACCATCCCCGGCTGGTTTGCTGTAGGTGGTTAGTGTGCCGATAGAAGGCAGGAAATTATTTAACGGGTCTTCAGCATATACCCTCAGTTCTACAGAATGTCCATTGATAGAAAGGTCATCCTGCGCAAAGCCAAGTTTTTCACCTCTGGCAATTTTTATTTGTTCTTCTACCAGGTCGATCCCGGTTATCATTTCTGTAACGGGGTGCTCTACCTGCAGCCTGGTGTTCATTTCCAGGAAATAAAAATTCAGTTTATCATCCATTAAAAACTCCACAGTGCCCGTACTGGTATAGTTACATGACTTAGCCACCATCACTGCCGCCTCACCCATTTTTTTCCGCAATTCAGGGGTTAGTATGGAGGAAGGAGACTCTTCCACCACTTTCTGGTGGCGCCGCTGTATACTGCATTCTCTTTCGAATAAATGAACGGTGTTACCAAACTTATCTGCCAACACCTGTATCTCAATATGCCGAGGGGAGGTCACATATTTTTCTATAAATACCGACCCGTCACCAAATGAGGAGGTTGCTTCGCTGATGGCCCTTTGCATCTGCTCTTCCAGGTCGGCTTCCTTTTCTACAATGCGCATTCCCTTTCCGCCCCCGCCAGCCGAAGCTTTGATGAGGACCGGGTAACCGATCTTACCGGCTATCTCTTTAGCGATACCAATATCTTCAATGGCTTCATCAATACCCGGCACCATGGGAATATCATACTTCTTCACACATTCTTTTGCCGCCAGTTTTGATCCCATCACCCGCATTGCTTCTGGTCCCGGGCCGATAAAGGTGATACCTGCATCTTCCACTTTTTGTGCAAAATCCGCATTCTCACTCAGGAAGCCATAGCCGGGATGAATCCCTTCCACACCCAGATCTTTACAACAGGCTATGATCTTTTCACCATTCAGGTAGGACTGACTGGAAGGGGCTGCACCGAGACATACCGCCTCATCTGCAAACAACACATGCGGAGAATGACGATCAGCTTCTGAATAAACAGCCACCGTTTGGATGCCCATTTTTCGGATAGTTCGCATTATCCTTAAAGCGATCTCACCACGGTTAGCAACTAATATTTTTTTCATATCCTTTTTATGATTGTTTTATTCTAACTCTATTAATAATTGCCCTTTCTCCACGGCCTGGCCGGCACTCACGGCAATCCGTTTGATCGTGGCATTGGTATGTATCATGATACTGTTCTCCATTTTCATGGCTTCTAGTATTAATATCTTATCTCCCTGGTTTACCGCCTGCCCGTCTGTTACTGCTATCTCCAGTACCAGGCCCGGCATCGGTGCTTTTATTTCTTTTACCTGCTTACCAGATACGGCACCAAATCCCATCTTGTCCAGCACCTGGTCCAGTTCATCTTTGATCTCCACCTCAAACAGTTCTCCTTCCACTTCCACGGTTAGTTTTTTACCAGCAGGATCAGTGTCCACCAGTGTTGCATTCACAGAACGGTTGTTCCGGATAAGGTTGAAATCAGTCGCAGTTCTCTGTATACAGTCCATAGCGGTTATTTCCTTTTTATCAAATGAAAAGGTAAACTCTCCGGCTTTTACCAGGTAGGTTTTTTGACTATCTGTCATGTTGTAAGGGATTTACTTGTAAGTTAATCGATTCCTGAGTTACAGAAAGCAGTTTCATGATCCGGTCGGTTTTTAAGTTGTTCTGAGAGAACCTCGAACTTTTGTAACCGGCTGCAAGATTATCATTTAGAATACGTTAAAGACTGATTACTCTCATTTGGCAGCAGAATTTATATCACGTGACGTTCTTGTCGTGCTTTACCGTTTTCCCAATGACATAATAGCAGAAAAAACGGCCCGGCATTGTTTTTAAGCCCCTGTTACCGTTATTAATTTTTCTAACTAAAATTTGAAAACATGTACTACAATCAGTCATGTGCCGCAAAAGGCAACACGTACGGAAATCCTGCAAAGGCGGGGTTTATCCGATCTATGCAACGGGCAGCTGTAAACATTTACAAAACAGGCAACAGCTATGAAATGCTGGTGTTTGCTCCCGGCCGCATCAAAGAGCATTTTCATTTAGATGTAAATGGAAATGAACTCACTGTTTCTTATTCTCCCCCCGAAGGATTTCCCCGTCCTGAATGGGTATTGCGGGAATACAGCAGGGGTGGTTTCAGAAGGGTTTTCACCCTTGATGAGAGTATTGACACCACTAACATCACTGCCAAATATGCAGATGGTGTGCTGCAGGTCAGCCTGCCTGTCATTGCCGGAAAAGAGGAAGTGAAGAAGGAAATAGTGATCAACTAAGCAGGTTCTCACTTTTACGAACGGGTACCGGAAGGTGCCCGTTTTTTGTTCCCCTCCGAATTTTTATATCCCGGTTAACCACTAACCATAGCCAATCCTGTACATTTTTCGTGATTTCCCTGTGAAAAACTTATTGAGTAAGAATTTTTACCAGTGACAAAATGCTATATATTTGACACTGGTAAATACTTAAACCCGTTAACATTCTAAATTAAAAAACATGGCAACAAAGAAAAAAGCAGCTCCAAAAAAAGCAGCTAAGAAAGCAGCTCCAAAAAAAGCAGCTAAGAAAGCAGCTCCAAAAAAGGCAGCTAAAAAAGCGGCTCCAAAAAAGAAAGCAGCCCGCAAACCAAACGCAGCATTCATGAAAGCGCTTACTCCAAGTGCTGAATTAGGTGCTGTTGTAGGAACGAAAGCTTTACCCCGTACTGAAGTAGTAAAGAAAATATGGGTGTATATCAAAGCGAACAAACTGCAGGATGCAAAAAACAAACGCATGATCAATGCTGATGCTAAACTGAAAGCTGTTTTCGGTGGCAAAGGCCAGGTATCTATGTTTGATATGGCTAAGCACCTTGCTAAACATCTGAAATAAACAATAGTATTTATTCCACGGAAAGGGCATCAGTTGATGCCCTTTCTTGTTTTCCATATACTTTTCTTTGTTACCTTCTCTGCAGCTAAATGACTTATTGATACCTCGTTAGCTAATGACGAATACCGTTTTTACCGGCACTCCAACAGCCGTCATGTTTTTATTTTGCCCAAAGCACTACCTTTTACATAACCAAATCATTTTGTTATGAAACGGTATCACATCATCTCAAGGATAGCTATTTACCTGCTGTCAGTGGTGCTGATCGTTTTCGGCATCTTCCATTTTATGTATCCCCGCGACCTGCTGGTGTATGTTCCTTTATCACTGGTGGGCGGTATCACCTGGGCTTATATAGTTGGTGGAGCATTTGTATTGGTGGGCATTTCGTTCCTTACCAACCAGTATGTAAAACTGACCAGTTACCTGTTAGTAATTATGCTGATCATTTTTATACTGACTATACACCTGCCGAACTATAATAATGCAGGTGATAAGGAAATGCGGCAGATGGCGCTTATCAATATTCTGAAAGATACTGCGATCATGGGCTTTGCATTGCATATTGCAGCAGGTGCACATCACCAGCATTTTCACCTGGAAGAAGCAGACTGATAAAAGAAATATACAGGTAACGTTAAATTACCGGCACAACTGCCGTATGATATTTTCATGCTGTGGATATAAACCCGACAGGATATCCGCTTCAGCAAGCTCAAAATCTTCGAAGTCGAAACCGGGAGCTACGGTACATCCTACAAAAGAAAAAGTGCTGCCGGGAGCCGGCCGGCTGGCAAACCAGCTATTGGCCGGTACTACATACTGAAATAACTGGCCTTTGCGGCTATCATTTCCCAGTGTAGTTATTTTCATGGCAACATCGGCTTGTATCTCATACACCAGCAAAGGATCGCCAGTATAGAAATGCCAGCACTCATCACTTTTTATACGATGAAAAGCAGAGAAATTTCCCTCTTCCAATAAAAAATAAATGGCAGTGGATAAAGGACGGCTGCCACTGAACCTTTTGGGCAAAGCATCGGCCGCGACCTGCTCAGCGCTTTTATAGGTTTGAGTGTACCAGCCACCTTCCGGATGCGGCTGCAAAGAATATTGTGTTATTAATTGTTGAGGAGTATCCATACTGCATGTATTTACCGATGAAAGATAGAGAAAGAATTCTTTCTGCAAACTGCTCTGTCCCTATTTGCAATACGCTGAACAGCAGCGTGGTTAGGAACATTAACAGCGATACTGGTGGTTAAAGACTACCTTCCTGACCTTGCCGGTAATAACACCGGCTTTAAATCAATTAATATGTCAAATATTACACAGGTCGTAAATGTAGATAAGAACCTGAAAACACTGAAGAAAAGTGTACATGCATCCGACCTGGATCAACTGCTGAGCAGCACCGGCCCTTATACTTTTTTTGCTCCCAGCGATATAGCTTTTGAGAAATTAGAAAAGGGAATGATGGAACAATTACTGGAGCCGCAAAACAGGGCTAAACTCGCTAACCTGATGAATAATCATATTGTGAGCGGCAAGATCCTGTATACAGAGTTAAAAGATGGTGACAAACTTACTACCGTAAACGGCAGGGAATTGCTCGTAGAAGTAAAAAATGGTACTGTCTCAATTGGCGATACGAACATACTGCCCCGGGAAGCTAAAATATCCAATGGCGTAATGCACCTGGTGGATACCGTAATGCAATAAATTATTTTACTTAACAAGAAAGCCTCCCGAACAGGAGGCTTTCTTGTTATTAAGCCATGAAGTTTTACTCCTTCACAATTGTTCCTTGTAATGTTTGCCCTTCCGTTGATAGCTTCACCACATACATGCCCGCAGGCAGCCCTGTAAGCCTCAATTTTACACCCTGACTATTATTGCCGGCGATCTTTTGCGAAAGCACCTGTTTCCCATGTATATCATACAGGTAAACAGTACCACTGGTGACTGTATTCCTGATCGTAAGCTCCTCTTTTGCCGGATTAGGAAATAACAATAACTGGCTTTCTTTATCAAATATCACCAATGCGATTTTTGAAAGATCAGCAGAGCCATCCATATTTACCGAGCGCAGCCGATAATGATTTTTGTCAGCTCCAGGTGCTATATCAGTAAAAGAATAATGTCTAACACTCGTTGAGTTGCCCGCTGCTGCTACTGTACCTATTGCATTAAAATTGATACCGTCAGCCGATCTTTCTACCACGAACGATTGACTGTTCTCTTCGGTGGCTGTTTGCCAGGTAACCAGCGTTTGCTTTCCTTTTTTAACTGCCTCAAAAGAAACCAATTTTACAGGTAGCAAAACAAAGCCCGGTAATGTATAACCGGCCGCAGTATATCTTGTGTGAATGGCCAGTCTTTCTGCATTGGTATAACCTAAATTAGTGGCAGCGAGATACACTGCATTGGCTGCATCATTTTGGTTGGTGCTGCTGTTCGTCATACCTAGTCCTGTCCAGAATGCCCTGTCTGCTTTTTGACGGCCGATATCATCCCATATCTTCATATTGGCCGTAGCCCATATTTGCCCGTCGGTATGAATAGCGCCTGTTAGTCCGCCAGGATATACTGCTGCATAGTTTAAGACCCGGCCACCCCAAAATGGATTATGTCCATCCCAGTTAAACATCCAGTGATAAGCTGTTTGTGCAGTGGTCCAATAACCCCGGAAGCGACTATAGGAGCCTGCGATATAATCGCCTGTTCCTTCACTCAGTCCGTTTACCTGCGACAAACCACCGGCTGTTACCCAATCATGAAGGCCATGTCCCAGCTCATGAATAACAACATCAGCATCTTCTGCATCATCCACTCCGCCTTCGCCAAAAGCTAACTGACCAGAGCCGCTTAAGTAATGCGAGTTATCAGCCCCGCTCAATCCGGATGGATCGAACCGAACCCCCCCTGCATATTGATACGGCATAATACTAAGCCCCAGGGTGGTATTCAGGTAACGCATCATCGCATCGATATGATAATAAGTATTCACTGCTTCAAAGGCATCCGCACTACGGTCGAAAGCGAAAGTGGAGCTTGCTTGTGTGAACAACCCTTTATTGGGCGCTTCAAAATCACGGATCTCCGCATAGGGGCCCACCAGCGAATGTATCCCTGCCGTAAAAGTGATATCATTCAGTGTAACACTTTTTAATTGTGCTGTAAGCACTGCGGCATTGGCATCGCTGCCATCTACATAAGAACCTCCATAAGCTGCGAGTGCAGTAGTAAGGGGGTCCGGATCAAATACATTACCTGTACCGTTTACGGTGATACGGGCGGGCCGCTTAAATGGCAGTGGTTCCGGTTTATCTTTTTTCCGGTGATAACTGGCCACATCTGTTACCTGCAGCAGGCTGCCGCTCTTTGCATTCACATATGCTTCCCATTCTCCCACTGGAGCATCGGAAGCAATATTGATTCGATATACCAGGTAATC
>JAEUVL010000114.1 GCA_016786965.1 Chitinophagaceae bacterium | reverse complement strand
ACCCTGGGAACTGTATGTGCAGGATAATGTATTGCCCGGTAAAACAGTAAAAGCAGCAGTACCCGTTCAAATAACCAATAAAGCACAAAGTGATGAGTTCAGGTCTTATGCCTGGAAAGATCCCGAAGTGATCACCTTTACAGCAAGTGATGGCGCGGCGGTGTATGCACGGCTATACAAACCGGCCAACCCTCATCCCAACAAACCAGCTGTGCTCTTTGTGCATGGTGCCGGTTATTTACAAAATGCACATAAATGGTGGAGCAGTTATTTCAGGGAATACATGTTCAATAATATGCTGGCAGATAATGGTTACTATGTAATGGACATTGATTACCGCGGCAGCGCCGGGTATGGCCGTGACTGGCGAACAGGCATCTATCGCCATATGGGTGGTAAAGATCTGAGTGACCATGTGGATGCAGCAAAATATCTCGTGAAGAACTATGGAGTAAATGAAAAGAACATTGGCTTATATGGCGGCTCGTACGGAGGTTTTATTTCCTTAATGGGCATGTTTACTGAGCCGGATGTATTTGCAGCAGGTGCGGCGTTGCGGCCCGTAACAGATTGGGCCAATTATAATCATGGCTATACTTCCAATATTTTAAATGAGCCCTATACCGACAGCATCGCTTATCGCAAAAGCTCCCCCTATTATTTCGCCGAAGGCTTAAAAGGAAATTTGCTGATCTGTCATGGTATGGTGGATGTGAACGTTCATTACCAGGATGCAGTAAAGCTGGCACAGCGCCTGATAGAATTGGGAAAAGATAATTGGGAACTCGCCAGCTACCCCATGGAAGATCATGGTTTCACAGAGCCCAGCAGTTGGACAGATGAGTACAAGCGGATATATAAATTATTTGAGACGGTTTTGAAAAAGTAAATAATGAGTAGTCAATGGTGAATGAGAAAATACAAGCAAAAAGGCCTTACCGAATAAGGCCATTAAAGCTCTGACTAACTCTTCTGTATTCGCTATTGCCCATTGACTATTCCCCATCTTCCCTATATTTGTAACCTCAATAAATGGTTATGGCGAAACAAATTGAAGACTTTGATGCCAACCTGGCTGGAGAAGAAGGTAAAACAGAAGAAACTAAGGCCAGTTGGTTCAAACGCATCAAGAAAGGTATAAATACCAAGACCTCAGAGAAAAAAGAAACACCGGAAGGATTGTGGGTAAAATGCCCTGACTGCAATTTTATTGGCACCGTTACAGAATTGAGGGAAAACCTGTTTGTATGCCCCAAGTGCAACTTCCATCATCGCATCAACAGCAGCGAATATTTTGAGATACTGTTCGATAATAATGAATTCACCGAGCTGTTTGATAATATCCGCAGCAAAGATTACCTCGGCTTCACTGATCTGAAACCATATAAAAAAAGACTGGAAGAAATATGGAGCAAAAGTGACCTGAAAGATTCCATGCGGGTAGCCGCAGGAAAGGTGGGTGGAAATGGTCTCGTTGTTGCCTGTATGGATTTTGAATTCATCGGTGGTTCACTGGGCAGTGTGATGGGCGAAAAATTTGCCCGGGCGGTGGATTATGCCATCGAGCATCAAATGGCTTACCTGGTCATCAGCAAGAGCGGCGGCGCCCGGATGATGGAAAGTGCTTTCTCGCTGATGCAGCTGGCAAAGACCAGCGGTAAGCTCTCGCAACTGAGTGATGCCAAACTCCCTTATATATCATTATTAACGGACCCGACATTTGGGGGCATCTCCGCCTCTTTTGGTATGCTGGGCGACCTGAACATTGCCGAGCCTGATGCACTCATCGGCTTTGCAGGCCCGCGGGTTATTAAAGAGACCATTAAGAAGGACCTTCCGGAAGGTTTTCAGCGCAGTGAGTTCCTGCTGGACCATGGCTTTCTCGATTTTATTGTGCCAAGAAAAGAACTGAAGAATAAACTGGCTACGGTGCTGAGTTTATTTAAAAATTAACCGGCCAATGCGGAGATCAACCCCGATACTTGTACTGACCTTTTCTTTTCTTTTCACTTCCGTTGCCAGTTATTCACAAAACAAAACAGGAGAACTGGAAGCTGTAAAAGAGCTGGCCAAAGCAAACCATTGTGCAGGTTATTATGTATACAAACAAAAGGGCTACAGGGTCAATCAGCAGCTGGCTGATAAAATAGTACGGCACCAGTACAATGCTGATTTTGAACTCACCGGTTCTTATGAAAGCCCGACAATCGACTATACAATAAATCTTGATTTCATTGGCACACCCGTATTTTCTGCCGATTTGCAACTGGGAAACTCCGTATATGAAGTATATATTGACAAGAAAAGAGTTTGGGTGGTAGCACCCGATTTTGTGGCAAAGAAAGATAGCATTGTTTTCAAATTGGGCCGTGGTGATCATGAACCAGATGAGAGAAGGCTCGCTGTGATACCACATAAAGATGGCTTGCGCATCATTACGTTTTCAAATAAACGGGATAAGTTGTTTTTGTACAACTGGAGAGGAGAAGGTCTAATTGACACCACTGTATTCAGTTTGCCCGAATCACCAATGACGCCTGAAGAGATAAAAAAGTATTCAAAGGATGTAAAGGTTAAATACAGACCAGCCTTACAGGATTTGGTAGTTACGAAAGCCAATAGCAATACCGTCCTTGCTTATCCCGGCACCAATTATCTCTACTACGATGATGATAAAATATGGCTGTTATTGCAAACTTATCTTGGCACCGGCATCCATGTACTTACGCTGGATATTAAAAGCGGTGCTGTTACTACGTCGAATTTCTTTATAAATGATCTGTTTAAAAACTTCCACGCAAAAGCAGATAACTACAGAACACCTTATGCACTCATCTGGAAGAATCACCTCATTATCAGAAATTCATCTTACTATTTCTTCCAGTACCTATTTTACGACCTGGCAACAAACAAACTGGTAAAAGAATATACCGCTACAGCAGATGAATCATTTATGAAACTGGTCAACTCCGACCTGAATCAGAAAGGGACATGGCTGGCCGGCGGTGATGAAAAGAAATTGAATAATGAAAAAGCATACCTGCGAAAATTATCTTCCGGCGATGGATTCATCTGCCTTTCGGGGGAAACTATAGACAGTATTACTATTACTAACGGCAGCGTGAAAGACATAAAGGGGCTGGCCGGCAGCATGGTGGCAATTGGCACCGCCTTTATCGGCGCTGCGCTTAACCTCACCATTGGGAATATACAGATTATACCTTATTTACAAACCTTTCAGAAGAAGATGGTCTATTTTCATACCACCTTCTCACGGGGCAGTTTTGATATATCTCCTTCCGCATCCACCACCACCATGCTGGATAAACTGCTTGAAAATTTTGAACGAAAGGACCTGAAATCAAAAAGCAGTTTTTTCATCACTACCGATAGCAAAAACATTATGGCTGTATTTAACGCAGATACAGGTAAATTCGAGCTTTATACACTGGATGAGTAATAATAACCCTGAAATAAAGAACCGTTCTGTCTTTCACGAATACTTCATCGATGCAAAATATGATGCGGGCATGGTATTGCTGGGAACGGAGATCAAATCCATCAAGGCCGGCAAAGTGAGTTTCAATGACAGCTACTGCCTCATCACCGATGGAGAGATATGGCTTAAATCGCTGAACATAGCCCAATACACCCATGGCACCACCAACAATCATGACCCGGTGCGGGACAGAAAACTATTGCTCCACAAAAAAGAGATCACCAAGATAGCCGCCAAACTGAAAGAGAAAGGCTATACCCTGGTACCCTTGCGTATTTTTCTTAATTCGAAAGGACTGGCTAAAATAGAAATAGGCTTGGCCAAGGGTAAGAAGCTCCACGATAAACGGGAGAGCATCAAGCAAAAAGATGTGGAAAGAGAAATGAAGCGCTTTGTTAAATAATCTGTGTAAAACTTCGTTCTGAAAGGGACCGATTTTTGCCGATATTACCATTTCATGAAAAGAATAACCTTCCTGTTATTATTAGTTTTTTCCCTGCAGGCACAAGCCCAATCCGTATTCGGGTACTGGTATGGCACTGCGAACGTAAAGACAAACAGTTCTGCCAGCAATTACCTCGTGGAAATGGTACTGCAACCCGAAAAGAATTATGTAAAAGGCATCCTCAACTACTATTTTAAAAATACCTACCGCAGCATACAGGTACAGGGCAACTACAGCGCCAACAGCCGCCAGCTCAGTCTGTATGAAGTGCCGGTTACTTATTATGGCTCCTTTACCAATTTCGAAGTGGACTGCATCATGAACCTTCAGGCCACCCTGCGTGTATCCCAGACCGGCTCGGTGCTTGCCGGCGCCTTTATCGCCCTGCCCGAACATAAATACACCTGTCCGAATATCAACTTCAATCTCACCCTTAATGCGGATATAAGCAAAAAAGACTCCGTGCTGAAAGCCATTAGCGAATACAAGGAAAACTACCAGGTATGGACACCTTCCGCTACTGATACGCTGGTATCAGCAAACGTGGTACAACGTAAAGTGGTGAATTATGTGATAGAAAAACAATACACTGAACGGGAGAATGTGATCGTGAATGAGATCGAAGTGGAATCTGATTCACTGCAGGTAAGTGTGTATGACAACGGGGAAATAGACGGCGATATCATTTCATTGTTCTATAACAAAAACCTGATCGTCTTCAACCAAAAGCTCACCCATAAGTCGCTCCGGATGAATGTAACACTTGATACATCCAAAGCCTACAATGAGTTATCGATGTTTGCCGAGAACCTGGGCCTTATACCACCGAATACGGCGCTGGTGATGATCAACGACGGAAAAAATAAATTTGAATTGCGGCTTTCCAGCAGTTTGGAGAAGAATGCCACGATCAGGATAAAAAGAAAAAAGCCCGGCAACTGATCTAGCTCAGAAAGAGAAGCCCCTGATCCATTTATTATCAAGCAGGTATTGTTGTACTTCTTTTAGTTTTTCTTCTCCCAGCATCAGTTCGGCTGCTATTTCCAGTGCATTATCTTTCAGGGTGATCTTTCGTTCTTCCGCCATTACCCCAAGACTCCGCAGCCCGTCAAGAATGCTATCCTTTTGCGCTGCATCTGCTTTATCTATCACTAATGTTAACTGGCGGGTCAGTTTCTTGGTGTTAAACAATTTATTGATGAATGGGGTAATGAAGATAATGATCAGTGACCCTGCCATGAAAGTAGCGGCAAGAAAAAACTCACCAAACCCGATGGCCAGTCCCACGGCAGCGGCCAGCCAGATGATACCTGCTGTTGTTAACCCGGAGATGGAGAACCCATCTTTAAAAATAGCTCCAGCACCGATAAAGCCTACCCCGCTTACCACATAAGCAGCTATGGTAGTCGGGTTATTACCACCGATCTTATAGGAAAGAATACCAAACAAGGTAGCGCCCAGGCAAATGATGGTGATCGTTTTCAGACCAGCTACTTTATCCTTCATTTCCCGCTCCAGGCCGAGTATGATACCTGCGCCTACCGCCAGCAGTGCTTTATATACATCCAATATTTCCCAATGGTCGATCATATATCTTACTATTCAAACAGCTCCGGCTGGTTATCTGTCTTTCCTTTTACCCATTCCATTTCTGTTGATTTGCTGTAATCGGCCAGTTTCGTTCCTACCGTACGGTAGCCTGTTACTTCTGCTATCTTTACGATCTTCAGTTTCGCTTTTCG
>JAEUVL010000750.1 GCA_016786965.1 Chitinophagaceae bacterium | reverse complement strand
CAGCCGCTGCCTCAATGGCATCCTTACCTCTTATCACATTACGAATATACTCTTCAGCTTTATCCCTGGTTTTTCCTTTTATGATCACTTCTGAAAGATTGCCTGCATCCGCCGCTTCCATGATGATGTCTTTATAATAGTCTTTTTTAATCACAATAATGGTAATGACCTGGACTTTATATCCCACCATGCTGAACACCAGTTCATATTTTCCCTCTTCCAATTCCATTTCAAAACTTCCGTCTTCTTTTGTTACCGCACCCTGGTTGTAGCCCTTTACCTGCACACTTGCAAAGGCAAGTGGCTCCTGTTTGCTGTTCACAATTTTGCCTGATACTTTATACGGCTGGCCTGCACATGCGATTGAAAAAAGTAGTGATATAACTGGTAAAAGTAATCTCATGTGTCAGTTGGCTGATGTTTGGCTATAAAAATGCAATAAAGCGGGTAAGAGTTCAACCTCATCTTTTTTTATTATCGAAATATTAACATCTGATACCTACTCAGTTGGTACGACCGGATATCCGGGAGATATTTGAAAAATCATGCTCAACTATTTTTCACGTTGATTGTTGAGCATAAAAAGTCTGCAATGAAAAAATTTACTGTTATCATTTTTATTCTGGCTTCCTTCCTCCTATCGACAAGCCTGTCTGCTCAGATCGGTAAAATGAACACCTGGAACCTAAGCTTAGGGGCAGATGTTATTTACCCTGAAAATAATTTCAGAAAAACGCATGGCTGGGGATATGGGGCCACTGTAAAAGCGGAATATGTTTTCGCCAAGCACACCAGTGTAACTGCTTCTACCGGCTTTTATAGCCTTGCTGCTAAAACAAATATCCTTAATCCTGGTGGCGAAACCGTTTTTGGCGTACCAGTTAAGGTTGGCGGCCGGTATTATATTGGAAATTTTTACCTGGGAGGTGATGCGGGGTTGATGCTCCAGAGCGGTTTCAAAAAAAATGAAGGATTTGTATATTCATTTTTCCTGGGTGATGAGTTAGTGACAGGTAAACACGGCAATAGCCTCGACATCAGCATCAGGCATGAAGCCTGGGTAACAGATCAAGCCAGGGCCTTTGTAGGACTCCGACTTGCGTATGAATTCAGGCTAAAGTAAAAAGGCTTATTTTATTTCTTCACCCAAAACTCCTCCTTCCATTCCTCATTGCAGGAAACCGGATGTTCTTCCAATTGCTTGAAAACGTTGTCTAATTGTTCCGGGGTCAGCAGTTGTTCCAGGTAGCCGAATAATTCCCGTTCTTCAAAGCGGATATGCTGCGTGGTCAGATCGCAGAGCAAGAGTAAATGCCGTTTATCCGCCTCCTCTCCCAGTTCAAGGATCAACTCTCTGATATGATCATGCTCTTCTTTCAGTCGCTTTGCCATCGGATGTCCTTCAGGCATATAAGGCATCAATATCTTCTCTTCCTGAAAAAAATGAGGTTTTATGTGGTGACGCCAGTACCAGGAGGCATACTTGGCCATTGATTCCATAGAAGCCCGGTTCTCCAGACCCTGTTTTATCTTCCAGGCAAATAATAACCCATCATGGTGTTCTCTGCTGAGCGGGGCTAATTGTTTACTCCTTTTTATTGGTTTTGTTTCGTTTGACATATTATAAAACTATAACAACCTGTCTCTGATTTGGTTGACATTTTACAGCCGTACAGCTGATTCCGGTCATAAGTAAAAAATCATTAACTAAACTTTTGTTGCTCAACCCTCTATCCACAACTGTGAATAAGTAACTTTAGGAAGAAACAATATTGCTAAGTAATATTGGTAAAGAAGAGTGAGCCTGCCAGTTGGCAGAAAAGCTTCTGAAAATGGTCAGAAGACGTAATTAATCCGGTACTGCTCTTCGCCGGCTTTGTGAAACATGGTTCGCTTTGCCCTCCATGACAAAGAAACAAGAACCACTAAAAAGACCTGAATTGACAGACACTATCATCAACCTCGAAACCGTAAACCCTATTGAATTTTTTGGCGTAAACAACGGTAAACTCGACATTCTCAAAAAGAAATTTCCACTGCTCAAAATTCTCTCCCGCGGCACCCAGCTAAAACTAAGTGGCGCACCGGAGCAGATTGAAACTGCCAGGGAAAAGATATCCCTCATTGTATCCTACCTCGAACGTAACGGCCATATGAGTCAGAATTACTTTGAGCAGGTTCTGGGCGGTGATGATGCCGAAGTGATCGACCACTTCCGGGAAAAGAACCCTAACGAAGTGTTGGTATTTGGTCCCAATGGAAAATCAGTGCGGGCAAGAACCGCCAACCAGAAAAAACTGGTACAAGAATCAGAAAAAAATGACATCGTATTTGCTATTGGCCCTGCTGGTACAGGTAAAACATATACCGCAGTGGCGCTGGCGGTGCGGGCTTTAAAAAACAAACAGGTAAAGAAGATCATTCTTACCCGTCCGGCTGTGGAAGCAGGCGAAAGCCTCGGATTTCTTCCCGGTGATCTGAAAGAAAAAATAGACCCTTACCTGCGCCCGTTGTATGATGCGCTGGATGATATGATACCGGCTGATAAACTGGGTTATTATATGACCACCCGTACCATTGAGATTGCCCCGCTGGCCTATATGCGAGGACGTACGCTGGACAATGCCTACATCATCCTGGACGAAGCGCAGAATGCTACCGAACTTCAGCTCAAAATGTTTCTTACCAGGATCGGTGCCAATGCAAAAGCCATCATTACTGGCGATATGACACAGGTGGACCTTCCGAGAAACCAGCGAAGCGGTTTGCAAATGGCGACCCGGATTTTAAGAAACATTGATGGAATCGCCCACATCGAATTAGATGAAGAAGATGTGGTACGTCACCGGTTGGTGAAAGCCATTATCAAGGCATATAACAAAGAACATGAAAAAGAAGCTGAAGAATACGCCAACCGGCAAACACCGCCGCTGATAAAGAAAGATAAACCAGAATAAACATTTGCTTCAGAATACAGCAGGAATAGAAAGACCCCTTCTTTTTTTATTCCTGCTTTTTTATTGCCCTCCTTTATGAAATTTTCATAACGCAACGGTTATTGGCCACCTGGTAAAACCCGTTCAATCTTAAATTTTTGTACTTTGCAGTATGATGAAAAAATATCCTGTTATTATCCTATCTATGCTTGTACTGGCTGTAGCTTGTAAAAGCAACGACAGGCAGGCAGCATCGTCTGAAAACAGTGCTGATGCGGCAAGAAATTTTATACGGGCTGCACTGGATGGAAAATTTGGAGAAGCTTCTAATTATATGCTGCAGGATTCTCTTAACCTCAATTACCTGGATGTGGCCGAAAGGAACTATAAAAATGCTCCCCAATCGGTAAAAGATGGTTACCGGGCTTCCTCTATCCGTTTTTATGATCCGCTGGCGGCACCGAACGATTCTGTTTCCATTCTTGTTTACTCTAATTCATTTAAAAATGATCCCGACACGCTTAAAGTGGTAAGGATAAATAATAACTGGCTGGTGGATCTGAAATATCTCTACCAGCATGATGCTGATACGGCACTTAACAAACCTGTTACAACAGACAGTCTGAAATGATGAACAATATTCTGCTGGTAGGATTAGGTGGCGGGCTTGGAAGCATCGCACGGTACCTCTGCCAGCGGTGGTTTGCAATACAATTCAACCATTCATTTCCCTGGGGCACATTTGCCGTTAATGCTGCCGGTTGTTTGTTAATTGGTATCTTCTGGGGCCTTGCTTTTAAGTCATTTGACAGCAATGAAAACTGGAAGCTGTTTCTTATGACAGGCCTATGCGGAGGATTTACCACCTTTTCCGCTTTTACCCTCGAAGGTATTGGTCTGCTAAAAGAACAAAAACTAGCGTTATTCTTTGCTTATGTAGCGGGTAGTGTGCTTGCAGGCTTACTAGCCACTTATATTGGAATGAAACTGGTGCGATAATTAATCATTTATACAGGCATTATTGCCGGTTATTGAACATGTAAATCTCTGCTCACTTATGCTAACTGTAAAACATCCCTGGCACGGTGCCCATTTTGGGAACAATGCTCCGTCAACCGTTAATGCGCTCATTGAAATACCACAGGGCTCCCGGTCAAAATATGAAGTAGACAAAGTAACGGGATTATTGAAACTGGACCGGGTAATCTATTCTTCATTTCAATATCCCATCAATTATGGTTTTATCCCCCAGACACTGGGACAGGATGGTGATCCACTGGACATCCTGGTGCTTTGCTCTCAATCCATTCAATCGCTTTGCCTGGTGGAAGCTAATGTGATCGGCAATATGCAGATGATAGACAACGGCCAGGTAGATGATAAGATTATAGCGGTGGCTTCCAAAGACCCTTCGGTAAACCATATCAACCGGATGGAAGACCTGCCGCAGCACTTCTTACTGGAGCTGAAAAATTTTTTCGAGCAATATAAAGTACTGGAAAATAAGAAAGTGGAGATCGATAATTTCCAGGACCAATTGATTGCTTACCGGGTCATCAATGAAGCCATTGCTTTATATAAAGAAACCTTTAGTAAATAAGCGGTGAACAATTCTTCAAAACATACTATGGCTACTCAATTAATTCTAACAGCATTGCTGATAGGACTGTCAGCAGGCATACTCAGCGGCTTGGTGGGTGTGGGTGGCGGCATCATTATGGTACCTGCACTCGTTTTCTTTCTAAGTTATACGCAACACCAGGCGCAGGGCACATCCCTTGCTGTACTTACGCTTCCGGTGGTCATACTGGCTTCATTATACTATTATCATCAATGCCAGAAAGCAGGAACTCCAATTGATCTTCGGATCGTAGGGTTATTATCGGCCGGATTCCTGGTGGGAGGTTATTTTGGCAGCAAACTGGCATTGGCCATAGATCAGGAAGCACTGAAAAAGATATTCGCCGTGATCCTTTTTTATACCGCATTCAAAATGTTGGGCTGGGATGCTGCCCTTATAAAATGGGTGAAGGCGACATTTTCGTAGCACCGGGTCAATACAACTGTATACTATTTATATCGTCTTATCCCAATTTTAAATCCAACACCGCCGGCAGCTGCCATCCACCCTTCTGTTGTTTTGGCAAAGTAATACTCCGATTGAAAAGTAACCGGCACTTTAAGCACCCGGAAACCAACACCTACACTGAAGGATGGTGCGATACTGCTAAAATCCCAATTACCCTGTACTTTATCTTTTACATTCAGCACATTTGTGTTCGTAGCCACATCATACGTGTAAGGCTGTTCGGTGCCTCTGTCTTTGGCAAACATATAACCCAGTCCCACACCGGCTACCAGTCCCATTCCTTCTCTTTTTCCGGTATTAAAAGTCAATTTTACCGAAGGTGTAAAAGAACGGAATCTCCCTTGCGAATACATACTATCACAATAACATGAATAGCCTGTATTCCAGTAATGCAGATCAAACGATACCGTCATCCGTGGCTTCAGGTTCTTTTGCACACCTGCGCTAAATGAAAAAGGATTATCCACACAACCACCAGCCATTACACCCAAGTAAGGAACAAGAGGCGTATTATCCGTTGTACTTTTATCTTGTGCCAAAGCCGGGAATCCGACTGTAAGGATAAAGATGACCGAAAGTATTCTTCTCATAAAGCAAGTTTTACTAATTGAATAATGCGGCCTAACCTCATTTACCAAATCCTTCTCACTGCTTTTAGTGACAGTAGCCTTTCTCCTGTTGCTGCATCAATAAGTCCTTTTTTATCAATCTTATCAATCTTCACTTTTCCGGAAGCATGAATGATCCGGCCTCCGTCCAGCAATATTCCCACATGCACTATATCCTCTTTATTATTAAAAAAAGCAAGATCTCCCGTATGTACATCAGCAAACTTCTGTACAGCTTTTCCTTCCTGTGCCTGCTGCCAGGCATCACGGGGAAGGTCAAAACCCAATTGCTTAAATATGATCTGTGTGAATCCGCTGCAATCAACGCCCAGCGGTGTACGTCCTCCCCAGAGGTACGGCGCATTCAGCCATGGCATCACCAGTGATTCTAACGATGCTGCGCCCGGTTTTTGGACAAGCCGGTTGATCCATCTCCCCTCCACAGTAAATTCAGTTGTACCAAGCCAGCCGGTTCCATTGCTGAAAAAAGGAAGAGATGAACCAGTGGGTATTTGCATTCTCCTTTCCCCGGCTTTCAGCAGGCTCAGCATGTCCGTTGTCACATGCTCACATCGGGCGGTTGCGGTTGCTTTGTCCACCTGCTCGAGCAGCGTATTGGTTGTCCATCCCTCATATCCGTCATGCAGACTGCGCACTTTTACCCATAAGCTTCCCTTTGTGCGAAGTACCTTCACCATCTCTCCAAATAATAATTGATTCACCATTTCTTTTCGGTGATTTGGCTTTCTTCGTACCGGGGCAGCAGGTACTGATACAACAGCATATTCCATTAGATAAAGTTTCGTCTAAGATAGGGATTCAGGGTAATGAAAATTTTATTGAAATCGTAAAAACCTGCATCATATACAAAACAAATACTTATTTTCCGCTTGTGAAGGGGGACAAATACAAAGATATTACCGATCAGGAACTGCTTGAACAGTTTTATGCCGACCATAATAATGAATGGCTGGGTATTTTGTTACAGCGGTACACCCTTTTGTTGCTTGGTGTGAGCATGAAATACCTGAAGAATGAAGAAGAAGCAAAAGACAGCGTACAACAGATTTTTTTAAAAGTGATACAAGAGCTGCAGAAATATAAAGTGGAGTACTTCAAATCATGGCTGTATATGGTGGCTAAAAACCATTGCCTCATGAAGCTCCGTGACCGCCAAAGTAAGGGTACAGCTGAGATCAACGACAGGATGGCGGCCACTCCCCAAGAGGAGACAGATAAGCAGGCATTGATACTTAACGATCACACCCTGACGCTGATGGAGGCATCGCTCAAGGAATTGAACCCCGAGCAGCAGCAATGTGTAACTTTGTTTTATCTTCAAAAGAAAAGCTACCAGGAAGTAAGTGAAGAAACCGGCTTTAGCATGTTGCAGGTAAAAAGCTATATTCAGAACGGAAAAAGAAATTTGAAAATACTGATCGAAAAAAAATTACAGGAAGAATTGACCCGTAAATAAGATGTCAGACAATTACAAAGACATATTATCCCATCTTTCCACAGAAATGGACCAGGAAACGCTTCTGCTATACTTGCAGGGCAAACTATCGCCGGAAAAAAAGCATGAAGTAGAAAAGCAATTATTGAAAGATGAATTTGATGAAGAAGCAGTTGAAGGACTGGAGGAGTTTAAAGACAAGGAGCAACTGCAATACATGGTGGAAATGCTGAACCGTGACCTGAAAAAGAAAACAGAAAAGAAAAAGAAACGGCGGGAAAAGATGAACATCAAAGACCAGCCCTGGATTTATGTTTCCATATTAATACTCATACTGCTGATAGCCATTAGTTATATGGTCATCCGAAAAATGCTGATGAAAGACTGATCAGTACTTTGTTTTACCTTCCCAGTTCTTCCATGCTTCAAATACTGACCGGGCCTCCGGGTGAGGCATATGCACGAAAGGTATCTTCCTGTCGGCCATGGTAGCGCTGATCTCGTTGTAAATAAAATCATCGTCAAACTCTATTGCGGCAGCTTCCTCTTTTGTATTTGCATAGATCACCCGCATGGGTCTGGCCCAGTAAATAGCACCCAGGCACATTGGGCAAGGCTCGCAACTGGTATATATCTCACACTCATTAAGCTGGTAGGTGCCTAATTTATTACAGGCATT
>JAEUVL010000066.1 GCA_016786965.1 Chitinophagaceae bacterium | reverse complement strand
ACCGGTATCCAGCTATAGCTCCAGTCGCTGTCTCTTTTTCCCGGAATTGGTAAAAAGAAATGAGCGATGCGGGGGCCAAGATCTCTTGCCGGGTTAATGGCATAGCCGGTTGGTCCGCCGAGTGAAAGGCCGATTCCCAATACCAATAAAGCAACAGGTAAGGCATCAATTGTTATAAAGGGTGTTTTGGGCTGTGACATAGACAATGCGCCGAAGGTTAAAACGAAGGTTCCTATTATTTCTGTTACAAGATTATGCCCCACATTACGAATAGCCGGTGCATTACAAAAGACAGCCAGCTTGAGGTCTTTATCTGCGGTGACTTCAAAATGCTGTTTATAGGCCAGCCAGGCAATCGTAGCACCAGTGATGGCGCCGCTAAATTGTGCCGCTAAATATGTGAACAGCAGTGATGAATCAAAAGCACCTGTTTCGGTTAGCGCAATGGTGATGGCCGGATTCAGGTGACCACTACCCCCTAATTTTACTGATGAATACACACCCAGGAAAACGGCGATGGCCCAGCCAAAAGTGATGACGATCCAGCCACCGCCCTGGCCTTTGGAATTGGTGAGTAATACATTGGCCACCACGCCACAACCCATAATGATAAGCAAAGCTGTACCGGCAAATTCGCCGAGGAAAGGAGACATAAGCAATCAGTTTAATTTGGAAGATAATTATTCGCTATTAAATTAAAGTTATTGAGTTGTTCTTTTTTCCAGCTCTCCTCTCTGCCTAATTCTTCTGCTATCAAATTTGTAACCAATGGTGCTGCCCGAATTGCTGCTTTTGCATCGAGCAGCAATTGCCGGGTGCGGCGGGACAAAAAGTCTTCTGTGGTCAGGCACATTTCTGTTGCCACGGTTTTTTTCACCAGGTCTTTCAATGCTTGCTCTGACAAAGAAGTGATGACAACGGGAGTCGTTTGTTCATCATGCCCATGCAAAGGCAGGTTTTGGGTAATGCATGGATTGTTGGCTAATCCTCCCGTTGTGATAGCGATATTGATAACATCTTCAGCCATCTTCCGGTAAGTGGTCCACTTGCCACCGGTAATGGTTATAAGCCCGGAATCTCCAACCGTCACGAGGTGATCTCTTGATAAGGCAGCTGTTTTCTTGCTTTTGCCTTTTACCAGGGGCCTTAAACCGGCGAATGTGCTTTTTATGTCACTGTGCTGCGGATCTTTACTCAGGTAGCGGCCAATATGTTGTAAAATAAAGTCGATCTCTTCCTGCAAAGGAATTGGTTCGGCATCAATAATGCTAACGGGTGTATCAGTAGTACCCAATACGATCTTATCATGCCAGGGTACTGCAAATAAAACCCGCCCATCATCTGTGCGGGGTATCATAATGGCAGTATCTCCCGGTAGAAAATCTTTGTCTACTACCAGATGTATTCCCTGGCTGGGATTAATGATGTTCTCGTGTTTTGGGTCATCCATTTTCATAACTGCATCTGTAAATACTCCGGTAGCATTGATGACGACTTTGCTCCGTACCTCATATTCTTTGCCGGTAAGCTGGTCTTTTACCCATACACCGCAGATATTATTATTCATTTTCAGCAGACCGGATACCGGGAAATAATTTAACAGAGCCGCTCCCTGTGCTGCTGCTGTTTGTGCAATGCTGATGGCTAAGCGGGCATCATCAAACTGTCCATCGTGGTAGAGCACACCCCCTTTCAGGTCTTCAGGATCAAGAGTAGGCGCCAATGCCAGGGTTTCTTCTTTGGATAAAAATTGAGAGGGTCCCAATCCGAGTTTGCCAGCCATCTTATCATAGATCTTCAGGCCGATGCCATAAAATGGTTTTTCCCACCATTTATAATTAGGAACGACAAATTTCTGATTGTGTACCAAATGCGGGGCATTTTGCAGCAGCAGGCCTCTTTCTTTCAATGCCTCCATTACCAGTTTAATATTGCCCTGCTGCAGGTACC
>JAEUVL010000064.1 GCA_016786965.1 Chitinophagaceae bacterium | reverse complement strand
GCTGCGTCATGATTTTGAAAATCCATTTGGCATCAAAGATCCAAAAGGCAATACCCGGCTCATGAGTTCACTGCTCGACCTGGCAGTATTTCCCGGAATGCAGGGCGGCCCGCTGGAGCATGTTATTGCGGCCAAGGCAGTGGCCTTTGGAGAAATACTTGATGATTCATTCAAGGCCTACGGGCAGCAGGTCATCAGCAATGCACAGGCCATGGCCAAAGCATTTGTATCCAGGGGCTACCAGTTGATCAGCGATGGTACCGACAATCACCTGATGCTTATCGACCTCCGTAACAAGAACCTTACAGGAAAGAAAGCACAGGAAACACTGGACAAAGCACATATCACTCTCAATAAGAATGCAGTGCCTTTTGATGATAAATCACCCTTTGTCACGTCCGGTATCCGGGTAGGGGTGCCCGCAGTTACCACCCGTGGCATGAAGGAACCCCACATGGAAACCATAGTCAACATGATAGATAAAGTATTGATGAATGCAGATGATGAAACTCTGATCGGCACCGTGAAAAGCGAGGTGAAAGAATTCATGCAGCAGTTCCCCCTTTATCCGGAGTTAGGTTAAAACAAACTGGTATTAAGCAACTACAAAATAATTTATCATGATACAGCGTCAGCAAACTCTCTGGTTATTATTATCAACAGTAGCCGCAGTCCTCACCTTCATGTTTCCATTTGCCACCGGCGAAGAAGTGGTAGACAAGACCACGATGAGAAGAATGACAGAAATAGTGGCCGGCAGCGATTTCTTTCTTTTGATACTCTCCATAGCCACCGTAGGACTGTCTGCCGTTACCATATTCATGTTCAAAGACAGGAAGATGCAGATCAGGCTTTGCCTACTGGGTCTTGTCATAGCCGTTATCACACTGGTGCGTTATTTTATGGTGATGAAAAAACTAATTACCAGTACCCCGGCTCTTTGGGCTGTGTTACCGGTAGCCGTCATCATCGGTTACTTCATGGCCTTCCGCCTCATCAGGAAAGATGAAAAACTCGTGAAGAGTCTTGATAAGCTGCGCTGAGCTTCCCTCATTAAAAAACATACTTCAATAAATAACAGGCCTGTTCACTCAAACAGGCCTGTTCACTTTTGGCAGGGCCTGTAGTTTTACCATAACAAGTAACGCTAAAACAAGTACAATGAAACCTCAACTCCTTATCGCCCTTACCATCGTCGCAGCGCAATTATCTTTTACCGTTGCCGAAACCACCGCACCCGTTGCGAAACCCACAGTTACCTCCCCCAGCGCCTGGGAAGTACTGGGCAGCCGATCCGTACGGTATGGAACAGATCATGATGTCATCACCGTATCATCAGAAAAATGGTACAAAGGCATTTACTTTAAAGTCACAGATGCCCCCATCAAACTCAATGACATGAAAGTGTTCTTTGATAATGGCGATAAGTTTGATGTATCCATCCGCGGTATGATCAGGGAGAACGGGCATAGCCGCACCATCGAACTGCCGGGCGGAGTAAGAAGAATAACCAAAGTGGAATTCTCTTACGAAACGATGGGAAGCAACCGTGGCACGGCCAACCTCACCCTCTGGGGAAAATATTAATTAGGCTGTCAAAAATCATTAACCAATAAACCCTAACCTGAAAGT
>JAEUVL010000061.1 GCA_016786965.1 Chitinophagaceae bacterium | reverse complement strand
ATGGTAAATGCGTATAATGCCCTGGCCCGTATTAATAAGACCATGGGCCGCTATGATTCGGCGCTATATTATAAAGAAATGAATACCTACCTGGGCGATTCACTGAACAATGTGAAAAGGGCAGGGCTGATCGCCGAATCGCAAACAAAGTATGAGACAGGGAAGAAGGAGGAACGTATCGTGCAACTGGGCAAGATGAACCAGGTAAAGAATCAGCGGCTTTGGCTGGCCTTCGGGCTCGTGGCATTGTTTGCAGTACTGATCTCCGTATCAGTGGTGCAGAACCGCCGGTTGAAAAAACAGAAAGCCCAGATAACGGCCCAGTCTGACCGGCTGCAATGGATGATGAAGGAATTACATCACCGGGTAAAAAATAATTTACAGATCGTATCCAGTTTACTGAACCTGCAAACCTACCGGCTGAAGGATGAAGAAAGTGTATCTGCGATAAAGGAAAGCCAGCTGCGGGTGCAGGCCATGTCACTTATTCACCAGCGGCTGTACCAGGTGGAAGATGTGTCGATGGTGAATTTTAAATTATACCTGGATGACCTGGTGGAAACACTGATGCGGTCTTATGGATATGGCGCTGATGATTTTGACCTGCAGATCAACGTGGACAAAGAGTTTATAGATGTGGACACAGTGATGCCGATGGGATTGCTGGTCAACGAGATCATCACTAATTCATTCAAGTACGCTTATCACTCCGTAGAGCGGCCTTTGCTGCATATCCATCTGTCGTCGGGCAACCAGCAACTGGAACTGGATATACGGGATAACGGACCGGGGTTACCATCTTCTGCTCCTTCCACCGGGCCACAGGGCTTTGGAAAGAAACTGATAGAGGCGCTTTCCAAACAACTTAAAGCAAGTATGTCGGTCGATTCAGCCAATGGAACGGCGTACCATTTTATCATTCCCAACAATACCACTAAAGCAGCGTAGTATGCCGGAAAGAATACATGTAATGATCGTGGAAGATGAATCGATAGTGGCAATGGACCTGGCAGCCGGGCTGGAGCATGATGGATATGTGGTGGCAGGCATTGCGGATAATTATGAAGAAGCGGTGAAAATGTTTTCTGCCGTGCAGGTGGACATCTTATTAATGGACATCCATATTCATGGTGATAAGGATGGAGTGGACACCGCCACTGCCCTGATGAAGATACGACCGGTGCCCCTTATCTACCTGACTGCGTTTACCGATGCGGCAACGATAGAAAGAGTAAAGCATACGAACCCTTCTGCATTCTTAACGAAGCCGTATAATATTGAGAATGTTCGCATCGCCATCGATCTTGCCCTGCATCATTTTGCAGAAGCAAAGCCAGTTGCCGCCACGGGGAAAGTGTTACCAATACAACCGGTGGCTGATAAGCGAAGTGATAAAGAGCAGTTCCTCCAGTTCAAAGAATATATTTTCATCAAACAGAACTACCGCTTTGTAAAGTTCAGGCTCTCCGAAGTGTTATTTGCTGAAGCAGATAATAACTATGTGAATGTGCATACCCAACAGCAAAAGTTTGTGTTGCGGATATCGCTGTCTGATCTGCTGGAGCGGCTGCAGTTCCAGCGGCTGATACGCATTCACCGCTCCTTTGCCGTGAACCTGGATGAGATCAGTTCATTTGATGACCAGATGATCCTGATCGGGCAGCATGAGATCCCGATCGGGCGAAACTACCGCCAGGATTTTATGGACCGCTTCAATATGCGGTAGCCCTGGCCTGCTGACCGGCCCCTTCACATACAAAACCCCGTCGTTCACATACAAAACAGTAGAAACCCTTACGGCTGTCTGTAGCTTGGTGGTGATTTTAAACCACTACTGACATGAGAAAGCTGTTATTCTCTTCCACCTTTTTGTTCCTCATCGGTTTTACCGGGCAGGCACAAAGTG
>JAEUVL010000053.1 GCA_016786965.1 Chitinophagaceae bacterium | reverse complement strand
CCGGTAAGCAGGAGAGTTTTGTTGCCGTCTTTTACATGCAGTACGATACTGCTGAGATTGGGCACACTGCGGTCCATGGCCATCGCCACTTCCCGGGTATATTTTCCGGCAGCTATCTGTTGTTCATTTTTTTGCACCCACTCCTCCCATTCCACCTGCAGTTTTTGCAGGTTGGTTTGTGTAGGTCCCACTACCGTTATTTCCAGGTCGCCTCTTTTTATGACAGGGTTGTTCTTAGCAGCAAGATAAAAACCAGGGCCTGCGTCTTTGTTCACCGGTATGTTCAGGTTGGTGGTCCGTTTCAGCACCTGGCTTCCTTCCCGGATGCCATTCAATGCCATACTCATGGTGTCCATCCGTACTTTATTGATGGCCGCCACCCTGTTTATCTTTCCGATGCGGCTTACAATATCTTTGGTGCCGATGGTATTACTGAAAGAATTGAACCATAGCTGCCCGATGGACAGGAAGGGTGGGTGGCCGGTAGCCTCCTTCTGTTTTTGCAGGTCTGTCAAAAGATCAAGCACCCCAATGATATGGTCATTGTCCACATGGCTGATGACCACATCTTCAATGATGGTATGTCCTTTCAGTATATCCAGCAGGGCGGGCTTCAGGTGTTCATCATAGGTTTCCCGCGGGCCGCCGTCTATCAGCATATAGGAAAGACTTTTTGCTTCTCCGTATTCCAGCAAAAAACAATCACCGAAGCGGGCCTGTATCACATGTAGCTGCATCATAACTGCACGGTTGAGAAGTGACTGTTATTATCGCCGGTGGTCACCACAATGGCAAAGACCACATTACCGGCAGGTGCCACATTATCAGCTACTGCTTCGATTAAATAACTGCCGGGCGCTGCATTCTCTATTCGTACGATCTCTATATTGTTAGTGAAGTCTTCTTCTTTATCTGAAAAGAATTCATCCTTTACATTGATGCCAGCATTGCCTTTCCATTTGGTAATAGTGCCTTCGAGGCTGATGAGCAGGTTCAGGTCGCTTTGTACATTCATGCGGGGATTATCCATAAATACCATGCAAATGCGCAGCCAGCTATCTTGTTTTAGTTCCAGCCGAAACATACGCCGCTCCCCGGCCTTGTTGAAAGGAAGCCGGCTGTCGGTGAGAGAATCACAAAACCATAATTTGAAGTCCTCCTGCTTATTGGGTATGGTCATTTTCATATCCAGCATTCCATATCCCTGGTTATTGTTTGGTATCATCTCACTGCCCAGCATAGCGGATGCGCCTGAGAGGCGGCGGGTACCATTGATCAATGTGGCTTTGATAAGGGCAGCGCCGGGTTGCTGATGGTCTCTTTTCTTTTTATAATACTCCCGCACTATAGCTGCTGCACCTGATACGATGGGTGTGGCCATACTGGTGCCCGCTAAGAACACATAGGCCGGGTTAGTATAAAAACTATCGAAGTTCCTGTCAGGTGCATCAGCTGATCTTGCAGATAAAATACTGGTGCCCGGTGCTACTATGTCGGGCTTGATGCGGCGCTCCGGTCGGCAAGGACCGCGGCTGCTGAATACAGCCAATGATTCTGCATCACCATTATTCCGCTTACTGTTGCTGGCACCTACGGTCAATCCATTTTTGGTGGTGGCCGGTGAACCTACTGTTCCAAAGCCGGGCAGCGGGTTGCCGTTCTTATCTTTTTTATTGGCGGCATCATTACCGGCTGATACGATGACGAGCATCTCCTGGTTATCATACATGAACTGATCTATCATAGCGGAATCAAACGTGTAGTATGATTCGGTGGCGGACCCCCAACTGATATTGAGTATTCTTGCCCCCTGCGCATAGGCTTGTTGTAATAATTCGGGCAATTGTAATTCCAGGTCGCAGAGTTCTTCATTCTCATCCAGCAATGATTGA
>JAEUVL010000748.1 GCA_016786965.1 Chitinophagaceae bacterium | reverse complement strand
TTCATTCACGGCGAAACTGCCAAATCCCTAATTTTGAATTCGCCCCTAACCCAATAGATTCCCGCCATATCCCATTGCTTTGAGCGCAACTGATTTATTAGTATTTAAAAGAAAAGGGAATAGATATGTACACCTACGATTTGATGGAAACAGGTTGTTATTACCTGGTAAAAGAAAAAGAAGATTCCCCTGTGATCATGATCAAAGTGGCGGTAGAATCCGATCATTGCCTCTTTGTACAGCGCTACGATGACCCCATGGCCACCGAATGGAAACTCAAGAAAGACACCATCCACGATATAATAGAATGCCTAAGCGATGAAGCCGTCAAAAAATGGGAAGCCCATTTCTTCAGCAATAAAGACGCCTTCTACGAAGAAGACGACGAAGAATAGCCGTCTCCAATAGTCATTCCCCCATTGCCTGTTGTTGCCCATTCCCAATTGCATATTGCCAATTGCCCATTGCTCATTACCTATCGCCCATTCCCAATTGCATATTGCCAATTGCCCATTGCCTATTGCCCATTGCCTATTGCCCACCGCACTCCGTTCATACAATTTGGCCCGCCCACCCGTACTAAAAGACTTATTTTAGTTATCACAATCACCCCACTATGTTCAAAATGGTCAATAAACATTTCCCGCTGCTCCTAGCCGCAGCCCTGTTTTCAATCAGTGCCCTGGCGCAACCCGCCCCCGCACAAGGCACCGATGACATGCCCACCGATTATCTGCCCAAAGAATTTCATGCCGGCCGCAGGGATGCCCTCCGCCAGGTAATGCCCGAAAATTCGGTTGCCGTGGTCTTTGCCTTTCCCACCCGCACCTTCAGCAATGATGTAGAGTACCTCTACCACCAAAACCCCGACATGTATTATTTCAGTGGGTATAAAGAGCCGCATTCCATGCTGCTTATTTTTAAAGAACCACAGACAGATTCCCTGGGCAATAACTATAATGAAATATTATTTGTACAGAAAAGAAATGCCCAGGCCGAACAGTGGACAGGCAGAAGGCTCGGCATAGAAGGCGCAAAAGAACGCTTGGGTTTTAAAACGGTTTATAACGGTGCCGACTTCAAAAACCTTAATATAGATTTCTCCAAATTCACCAGGATCATACTTGATAAATTCCCCGCCGATATTGCTAATGGTTCTGATGTGGCCGACCTGTTCGATCTTATCCAGCAATTCAAACAAAAAACCCGTTTCCCGGAACTTGGCCCCCCACAGGCCCGCTTTGATACAAGACTATATCAAAAACTTACCGCACAGTTGCGGGAAATAAAGACCCCCGAAGAACTCGACCTCCTCCGCAAAGCCGTAGAAATATCCTGCCAGGGACAGAACGAGGTCATGAAAGCCGTACGGCCCGATATGTCAGAACTCGAGATACAGGGCCTGCATGAATATGTACATAAAAAATACGGCGCCGAAGGGGTTGGCTATGGTTCCATTATCGGTGCCGGAGAGAATGGCTGCATCCTGCACTATATGGAAAACACCAAGACCAAAGTAGGCAATTCCATGCTGCTGATGGATGTGGGTGCCGAGTACCATGGTTACACTGCCGACGTGACCCGCACCATACCGGTGGATGGCAAGTTCTCCGAAGAAGAAAAAGCCATTTACCAGATCGTGTATGATGCACAAGAAGCCGCTTTCAAAACATTGAAAAATGGTTCCAAATGGGCCGATGCCAACAAAGCAGCTCTTGATGTGATAGCTGAAGGCCTGCAAAAGCTCGGTATCATCAAGAATAAATCAGAAGTCAATAAATATTATCCCCACGGCCTGGGCCATCATATAGGCCTGGATGTGCATGACCGCGGCACTTATAATGAATTAAAAAAAGACATGGTCATCACCATAGAGCCCGGCATTTACATACCAGAAGGAAGTAATTGTGATAAGAAATACTGGAGCATCGCCGTTCGCATAGAAGATGATCTATTGATAACAGAAACCGGCTACGAACTGCTCTCCCATTTTGCCCCCCGTAAAATAGCCGATATAGAAAAGATGATACAGCAGAAAAGTGCTGTGGATGATTTCAAATTACCGCCTTTGGAAAGTGATAAGAAGAAAGGATTTTAAATGCCCTATCTGCTGTACCTGCAGGAAATAAAAACAAACCCCTGTCTCTTTAAAAGAAACAGGGGTTTTGATTATATGTACTACTTAAATTAATGATTAGAGATAAGTACAGGTCAAAGTACCGCCGGTAATTGCTCTTGTTGTGCCTGCGCTGTTCCTTACATTTCCACTAAATGTGATCGTAATTGTTTTGGCCACTGTGTTATGCGCCGTAACTGTAAATGTCAGGTTTCGGGTACCATCAGTGGTGAATTGATCAGTGCCCAGGTTTACATCATAAATAAAAGTGGCAAAATTACCCGGCCCCGGGAGAGTGTTGTATGTTTCACCAACGTTTATTCCGCCGCTTATATCTGCCAATCCAAGCACTATATCATCAGTAGCGTTTGAACCCGCATATGCAAAATTTGTTATGGGCGGAATAAGAGTAATCAATTGCGCATTATCCGTAACACCACTAAAGGTAACAGAAGGTGATGCTGCAGTAAATTGCCATTCAATTACAGGTGCTGCATCCACATCTACAGGAAATGTACAGGTGGTGGTACCGGGCATGGTAATATTAAAAGTGCCATCTGTAGTAGGAGTTCCTGATCCCACCAATGTGATGGTTTGAACGCCGGTAGTAACAAATGTCCCTGAGGCAGAGAAGGTCATGCCGTTCACCGGGGTGGTAGAGATACTATAAGGCCCTACGGCTGTCACATCCACATCAATATCTACTGTGTTCGTGCCATTAAGTGCCACGCCAGCTTCATATACTCCATCTACAAAGGCCGAAGTACAATCCGGAACAAAAGCCGCTCCGGGACTTACCGTTACATCAAACGTACAAGTGCTGCTGCCAAAAGTTACGGTAAAACTCTTCACTCCCGTGCTTGTAGGTGTACCGGTACCATTTAAGGTAATATTGTGAGTACCTGCTCCCGGAACCGTACCCGTACCGGCAAAACTAAATCCCGGAGTGGAGGCAGAACTGGCAGTAATACTGTATGGCCCTCCTACTGTAGTAGTTATTTGTATCTGGATAGAATTGGTACCATTTAAAGCAAACCCGTTGAAATAAGTGCCGTTCACCGTTACTGGCGTACAAGCCCCCGGGCTGCCACCCAGCGTACCGGTTATGGGAGCTATTACCGTTATCGTAAAGCTGCAACTGGAGCTGCCCACGGTTATCGGAATTACATTGGGGCCAATCGTGGTAGGTGTGCCCGTACCGGTAAGGGTTATCGTTTGTGCCCCTGTAGCCAGGGTACCTGTGCCGGCAAAAGACATTCCATTAGTAGCAGGAATGGTTACATTATAAGAACCGGCCACCGTTACATTCACATTCAGCACAACGGTATTGGCGGCTGACAGAGGAACGCCCTGTGCATATGCACCGTTTATTACCGGAGTCGTGCAATTGGGTGATCCAGCCAGTGTAAAAGTAGCTGGCCCTGAACCGGCAGGTAAAACTGTTACCTGAATATCGCAAACACTGCTACCAAAACTCACGACAAAATTATTAACGCCATCAACGAAGGGAGTTCCATTTCCCCGAAGGGTTACCACATTAGCGCCTAAAGTAGTAAACAGGCCCACTCCCCTGAAATAGTACCCGTTCACCGTATCAGTGGTTATTACATAACTTCCGGTAGTGGTCACATCCACCGTTACCGTAATAGTATTAGTTGTGGGAACAAGCGGC
>JAEUVL010000024.1 GCA_016786965.1 Chitinophagaceae bacterium | reverse complement strand
TCGATACGCCATTCTTCTACTTCGGCCACCAGCGCCACGCCTTCATTCATCGTAATGGCCAAAGGCTGAGCGCCACCCATACCGCCGAGTCCGGCTGTTACGTTGAGGGTACCTTTTAATGTGCCGTTGAAATGTTTATCTGCTGCGGCTGCATAGGTTTCGTAAGTACCCTGCACAATGCCCTGCGAGCCGATATAGATCCAGCTTCCGGCAGTCATCTGGCCATACATCATCAGGCCTTTCTTTTCCAGTTCTTCAAAGTGCTTCCAGTTGGCCCAGTTAGGAACGAGTTGGGAATTACTTATTAAAACCCTGGGTGCATCTTTATGTGTTTTTAAGATCCCTACGGGTTTGCCGGATTGTATCAGCAGGGACTCATCATTCTCCAGCACTTTCAGGGATGCAATGATATTATCAAGGGCTTCAAAATTGCGGGCAGCTTTTCCTCTTCCTCCGTACACGATCAGGTCATCAGGACGTTCGGCCACTTCGGGGTCAAGGTTGTTCAGCAGCATACGCAGGGCGGCTTCCTGTATCCATCCTTTGCAGGTAAGGGTGCTGCCGGTGGGGGTTTTGTATTTTACGGGGTCGTATTGCCTGGTGAGTGTATTCATACTTAGTATGTTGAAAAATGAATGTTGAATGTCAAATGCTGGGTGAAAGGTGTATTAAATGATCATTCAAAATACAACATACAGCATTTAGCACAATCTCCGCAAAAGTCGTAATTCTCTCTCAAAAACATTTACCTTCATCGCTTTAAGTTTTATACTATGAGTATACATATAAGTGCCCGCCCCGGTGAAATTGCCAAGACCGTTTTACTGGCGGGAGACCCGCTGCGGGCGAAGTATATAGCGGAGAAGTACCTGCAGGATTTTACCCTGGTGAGCAGCACCCGTAATGCTTTTTATTTTACCGGTGCATACAAAGGCAAAGTGATAACGGTAGGCGCCAGTGGTATGGGCTGTCCTTCTATTGGCATTTACTCGTATGAATTGTTTACGGAGTATGAAGCG
>JAEUVL010000012.1 GCA_016786965.1 Chitinophagaceae bacterium | reverse complement strand
GGGGTTTTCAACACGGGGAGAAACTTTTCCATTAAACTAAATATCCCGCTCGAGTTCTCCATTAAATAGCTTGTTTTGGTGTAGTGTATATAAACCGGCTTCTTGTAAGCCGGTTTCCTTTTAAGGAGTAAATTGCAGTATGGAAATCAGCATTAATACTCCCGCATTATTGTTTCCGGCCATCAGTTTATTGTTACTGGCGTATACAAACCGCTTTTTGGCATTGGCAAACCTTGTCAGAAAACTGCACGATGAATATATAAGCGGCCAAAAAAGCAAAATACTTGTCAGCCAGATCAAAAGTCTGCGCCGCCGGATCAATCTCATCCGCTATATGCAGGGATTGGGGGTGTTCAGCTTTTTATGTTGTGTGGCCTGTATGTACAGTATTTACAAAGAATGGGGATACGCAGCTGAGTATATTTTTGCCTTCAGTTTGCTCAGCCTGCTTGCTTCGCTTATCTTTTCGCTGGTAGAAATAATTCAAAGCACCAATGCCATAGAATTGGAATTGAGTGATGTCGAGGAGCTGGAAAGGTCAAATATTTTTTCAGACCTGATAGCCGGCAGAAATGAAAAGAGTGGACAATAAGAAATATAAAGTAAGGGACTTCCTTACCGTTACAGACTTTTTATTAGCCGGAGTAAAGTTTCCCAATTGCCACCATTGTACACATCTTTCACCCCTTTATCTTTAAGTATTTGCAATGCTGTACTGCTCCGGTCTCCGGAACTACAACATAGCACAATAGGTAATTTCGATTCTTTCAGGCGTTCAGCATTAGCCTTTATTCTGTCTACGGGAATATGAAAGGCATCGGGAATGTGGCCATTATCATATTCCGTGGCCGTTCTCACATCAATAATGATAGCTCCTTTTCGTAAGGCATTTTTAATATTGCCGGAGCCCAAACCTAAGAATGACAGAAATCCCATACTTTACGCAACACTGATTTTAGTTTTTCTTTCGCCTATCTGCTGTCGCCACATGGCATAATAAAGTCCTTTTTCTTCCAGCAATTTCTGATGATTGCCGGTTTCCACTACATCGCCTTTTTCCAGTACATATATCCTGTCTGCATGCATGATAGTGGATAGCCGGTGGGCAATTAATATAGTAACCTGTTTTCCCTGTAAAGATATTTCACGGATTGTATCAGTGATCTCTTCTTCCGTCAAAGAATCCAATGCAGAAGTAGCTTCATCAAACAGTAGTAATTTAGGTTTGCGCAGCAGTGCTCGGGCAATAGAAAGCCTTTGCTTTTCACCCCCGGATAATTTCAAGCCGCCTTCCCCGATCATTGTGTCTAACCCTTTTTCAGCCCGCGACAGAAGGTTTTGACAGGAGGCCTTGTTCAGCACATCAGTCAAGTCTTCTTCTGTGGCAGATGGGTTTACAAACAACAGGTTCTCTTTTATAGTGCCCGAAAAAAGCTGGGTATCCTGTGTTACAAACCCTATCTGGTTACGCAGGTGTTCAAAATCAATATTATTTTCATCAATGCCATTATATAAAATACTTCCTTCCTGGGGGCGGTACAATCCTACCAATAGTTTCATTAAGGTTGTTTTGCCAGAACCTGATGGCCCAACAAATGCTATGGTCTCCCCGGTATTGACTTTAAAACTGATATCGTTAATGGCTTTATGAGAAGCTGTATGATGTTTGAACGCTACATGATCAAATTCCAGTGTTTGTATTTCACCCAACGGCTTGGGGTTAGCCGCTTTTGCCTCTGGTGGTTTGTTCATCAGGTTTTGAAAGTTCTCCAATGAAGCCTGTGCCTCCCGGTAAGTGAGAATGATATTTCCGATTTCCTGTAATGGGCCGAAAACAAAGAAGGAGTATATCTGCATGGTAGCTAACTCCCATGGTTGCATTTTATCTTTAAATATCATCCACATCAGCATGAAGAGAATTATCTGCCTCAATGTATTTACAAAAGTGCCCTGAATGAAGCTGATACTGCGGAGACGCTTTACTTTCTTTAGCTCCAGGCCGAGTATTTTATAGGTGTTCTTGTTGAGCCGTTCCACTTCTTGTGTAGTAAGCCCCAAGCTTTTTACCAGCTCAATGTTTCTTAATGATTCCGTAGTGGCACCTGCCAGTGAAGTGGTTTCCTTCACTATATTTTTCTGGATACGTTTTATTTTTTTGCTAAGCAGATTGGATATTATTACTAAAAGAAAAATGCCACCGAAATAAATAAGAGGCAAAGTGGGATGTATGCTATAAGCAAAAATGGCAACGAACAAAATTCCGATAATGACCGGGAATAAAATATTTACAAAGCTGGCAATGAATCTTTCGGTATCCACTCGTACCTTCTGTAAAATGCTGAGGGTCTCACCGCTTCGCTGATCTTCAAACTGGTAGTAAGGAAGGCTCATGGCATGCTTCAGGCCTTCAGTAAATACAGCTGCACCGAATTTTTGGGTTACGAGGTTCTGAAAATAATCCTGAAAGGCTTTGGCGATACGACTAACCATAGCCACGCCAATAGAGGCGCCCAAGAGAATAAGAAGCGGGTTGGCAAAGCCCCACCAAAAGGGTTGATAATCGCCTGGTTTTGCATGATATTTATAACCAAGGTCTATGAGCTTTCCAAAAATATAGGGATCTATCAGCGAGAAGCTGATATTAATTGCTGCTAAGAAAAGTACAAAAGCAACAAGCCATCTATGAGGTTTCAAATAATGCAGTAATATTTTCATATATAAAAATGAACGAGTGAGAAAAGAATTCAGTGTGCAAACATCGTACAAGTTCGGGAAAAATGACAAATATGCCGGTATAATGGCGTTTTTGACTAAATAATACTGACACAGATATGCGAGAGTATAAATTTTTCAACTTGGTACACATCACCAGATCAGCTCTTTC
>JAEUVL010001062.1 GCA_016786965.1 Chitinophagaceae bacterium | reverse complement strand
TCATCAACGGCACCACCTTCGTCGCAGGCTTTACCAACTCTGTAGATGGCGACATTCCTCCCAATCAAAAGAACTACGACATGTGGCTGCTCGCCATTGATGCCGCAGGAAATAAAATCCTAAGTAAAATTTACGGCGGCTCACAAAACGATGTCGCATACTGCATGAGCAAAGGTGCCGATGGATCACTCACTCTTGCCGGTTACACCACCTCCACCGATGGAGATGTAAGCGGCGCCAGGGGCAGCCAGGATTATTGGGTCATCAATGTAGACCAAAGAGGAAAACTCAATTGGCAAAAATGTCTCGGCGGTACCGATGCAGAATATGCCAAAACAATTATTACTGATAGCGACAGCAGCTATATCATAGGCGGCGTTACCTACTCCACAGATGGCGATGTCACCGGCCCATTAGGACAGGGCGATTACTGGACGGTAAAACTTAGCCGCTCCGGCGCTGTACAATGGAAACAAAACTGGGGTGGCAGCGGCAACGATCATCTCCGTTTTATGATAAGAAACCCCCTGCTCAATGAATACTATTTCGCCGGCGATTCAGAATCCGGTGATGGTGATTTCAATAATGCACAGGGCGATGCCGACTTTGCCGTTATTAAATTCAAAATACCCGAACTGCTAAACCAGGATACGGCCGTATGTAATGTAAATGCATTTATCCCTTTTACAGACACATTGCCCGATATCTGCGGGTACGATTCAGCCATTGTAAAATATGTTCCGGTTCCCGTCAGCGGTCCTTTCGACAGCATCCGCAAAGCAGATACCATCTTCATCGGACAATCAGTTACCCTGCATTCCAATGGAAACGGTACCGTTGTCTGGAATTCCTATAACACATTAAGCTGTACACACTGTACCGATCCAGTTGCCACACCACAAGTTACCACCACATATACAGCCACTAATTTCTCACCAGATGGCTGCCAGGTATCTGACCAGTTCACGGTCGTTGTATTAAAAGATGCCCTGGTCAATATCCCCACCGGTTTCACGCCCAATGGAGATGGGCGAAACGATCTCTTTGGTCCGCTCGGCAAAGTGCCCGATGGCTACCAGTTGCAGGTATTCGACCGCAACGGCGGGATCGTATTCAAAAGCAACTCCATGAGCAAAAGATGGAATGGCTATTACAACGGGGCCCCGCAACCCGCCGGTGTATTCATTTACCTGGTGGATTACAGGGACCTGCAGAATAAGCCGCATCAGCAAAAAGGAACTTTTGTGCTGATTCGGTAAGGGTTTAAACACGACTAAAAACAACCAACTATGGACAGAAGAGAATTCTTCCGCAAGGCAGGAAAGAAGAATGCCATTGAAAAACAATACCGCTCCCGCAAGACCATGTTTGCCGGACTCGCCCCCTACACTGGTGCCTGGACGGTGAACGAAGTAACACACCTCCTGAAGCGGACCATGTTTGGCGCAAAGAAAGCAGATGTGGATCATTTCCTTACCCTCAGCCCCGGTGCAGCAGTAGATGAATTACTCAATAATATCGTAGCACCCAGTCCGCCCCTCAGGGATTACGGACTGCTGCAGGATGATGACGGCACTTTATACGACGACCTTGGTGTGGCGATCGGTCAAACATGGATCAACGATCCCAACCTCGCCAGCGCTGTAGAAATAAGAGGACAGATAAACAGTCGCAGAAAAGACAGTTTAAAAAAATGGTGGGCCGGGCTTATCATCAACCAGGACAGAAGCATCCAGGAAAAAATGGTGCTCTTCTGGCATCATCACTTCTCCGTACAGGAATCCGAGATCGACAATGTGCAGTTCCTCTACCGCCATCATGCCCTGCTCCGCAGCAATGTGCTCGGCAATTTTAAAACACTCGTACGGGAAGTAACCATCGACCCCGCCATGCTCGTTCACCTGAATGGTTACCTTAATTCTAGACAGGCCCCGGATGAAAACTATGCCAGGGAACTGCAGGAACTATTCGCCATTGGCAAAGGCAACGATTCCCTGTACACCGAAAATGATGTGATAGCAGCAGCCAGGGTGTTGACAGGCTGGCGCATCAACAGTTTGCCCCTCAGCTCCTACCTCGATGCAGGCGCCCATGATACCGGCAGCAAAACCTTCTCCGCTTTTTATAATAATACCACCATCAGCGGCAGCACCGATCCCGACCAGGAGCTCGATGCACTCATGGATATGCTCTTCGGCACCACAGAAGCCGCCCGGTTCATTTGCCGTAAGCTCTATAAATGGTTTGTGTATTATGAAATTGATGATACCACCGAAACAGAGGTGATCATCCCCATGGCAGATGTATTGCGCAGCAATAATTATGAAGTAAAGCCCGCACTGGAAGTATTATTCAAGAGTGAGCATTTCTACGATGTGCTGAACCAGGCCTGCTATATCAAAAACCCCTTCGACATGATAGTAGGCACCATGCGGGAATTTAATGTATCCTTTCCGCCGTACACCAATTACACCACTGGTTATCCCTTATTCTTCTCTATATATCAGAATGCAGCAGAAATGCAGCAGCAATTATTTCAGCCACCCGATGTATCGGGCTGGCCCTCTTACTACCAGGAGCCGATGCACTATGAGCTATGGGTAAATAGTAACTCACTGCCCAAGCGGGCCGACTTTACCGATGCCTTAGTAAACGATTCCGTGATCGACGTACGGGCATTTGCCAATTACTCCACCAACCCCGCAGATCCCAACCAGCTGATAAATGATGTAACAGCCCTCCTGCTCCGTTATCCATTATCAGCCAATTCAAAAACATACGTCAAAACACATTTCCTGACCAACAACACCACCGACGATACCATCTGGACCAATGCCTGGAATACGAACAACAATACC
>JAEUVL010001052.1 GCA_016786965.1 Chitinophagaceae bacterium | reverse complement strand
GTGATTGTATAGCTGCCGGTTGTTGCAGGGGTAAAGAAATTGCTTCCCCCCTCCCACTTAATGTTGCGGGTGCCGGGAGCGCCGCCATCGCCATTATCTTCATAGTCAAATGCACCCCAGTCATTGCCAGCCAGGAATTTGATCTCCTTATTAGCTATCAAAGTGAGAGTGATGGTCCACACGCCATTGCCGCTGTAGGTCATTTGGGGTGATGCGCCGGGGTTCCAGTCGGGCACACCCTGTATACCATTTCCAACCACCCGCATTTCAGTAGCAGGGCTTATTTCGTATTTAATGTTATCTACATTGCGGCCATCCCAGATCACTCTGTACCTTCCGGCAGTGCTGATATCGGGCATATTTGCATCATTGATCAGCATTGAACTTCCGCTTCCGCCAGATGAGCCATAGCTTCTTGTATTCAGCACGGTGATGTCGCCATTATTCCATTGGTTATTATCTATCAGCTTCCAGCCACCTGCTGTAAAATTGGTAAGTCCTACAAATAAATTTTTAGCTGGTGCTCCTAAAGCATAGTTGGGGAAAGTGCTGGGGGGATCCCAACCGGCTCCTGTAGCGCCGCCTACAAAGCCCATTCTTCCTGCCCGGATATCATACTGCATAGTAACCCTGTCAATAGAGATGCGATATACACCTGCAGCACCTACACTTAAATTACCACCAGTGGAAGACAGAGTGCCGCCTGATCCGCCATAGTTAATATCCCAGGAACGGCCTTGTGTTACCTTAAACTCAGCGCCTGCAGGTAAATAAATGTACATGTAGTACAGTTTATTTAAAGCACCTGACCTCGTATCACGGATAAATTCGGGGGCAGTGGGCGGATCCCAGTTAGATCCATTACCGGTAGATGCCTGGTAGTTACCGGGCAGATAAAACCGAAGGATTGGTAAATAACTTTGAATGGTCACATTCACCACGTTGGAATAAGAAACAGCTCCTTGTGCAGTAGTTGCTTTCAGCCTGTACTCCACTTTTCCGGAGTTGCCACCGGGAATGCCTGAGTTTAATGCTGTTTCATTCATTTCGCCCTGGTTCAACCCTTTGGTGAAAATATTAGCGCCAACGGCTATTTCCTGTGGTGCTGCGAAATTTTTGGTAGCGGAATCGTATTGCAGTGTATACGTTACATTGCCGGTGTATCCGTTAAAAGAAGGCGTCCAGTTAAACGTATTGGATGCTTGTGATGCAGTAGCCAATGCACAGGTAACAGACGTGTTGGTGGTGGTAAGAACAGAAGGATCATTATACGGCGTCACACTTACTTTTACCACATTGGATAAGTAACGTTCATTGTTGTTTCCATAAGAGGAAGTGATCCTGAAATCCATGTTGTAGGGAGTACCCAGGTTGAACCCATAATTGAGCAGGATAGCGTTCAGTTCTTTTCCGGTAAGCGAAGTACTCAGGCTTCCCATCACGATCTTAGTGGCTTCCTGTACAAAGTTTCTTCCGGTAGAGTCTATTTCAAGAATGAACTTGTAATTGGCCGTATCGGTTGAGTATTTTGGAGTGGTCCAGGAGAAAGCGATCACACTGGTTACAGAATCCGCAGGCGTAGGTGCCACAGAAGTTTTGGAGGCTGTTAGCGTTACAGCCGTGCCGTTATCATAGTACGGCAGGTCGTCTACCTTGGTACAGGCTGCCAGTACCGTGACAGCGACTGAGAATATGGCAAGAATTTTTTTCATAATGCTATTATTAGGCAGTTAGTATTATTGTTTAACAACAGTATATTTACCAGTCTTAAAGTTCAACGTTACTTTATAAGTCCCGTCAACAGCGGCAGTGGGAATAGCATCCGGATCTGAAGGATAAGCCGGTGTATTGTTATTTAACCCAAGGTCGCCACCGGCAGCATTGCCGCCAGAGCCTGTTTTCAGTCCATACTGTGGTTGCCAGAATCCGAGGTTAGTAAGAAACTTATAGAACTTACCGCTTACAAAATTCATGGTGATGGTATATTCTGTGTTGCTGATCTTGGTACACTTTTGTGCAGCAGGAGGGGAATTGGTCCAACTGCTGGGGGTGGCATCACCGGTAATATATAATTCCCCGGTAGTGGGAATAGGAATTGCCACATCCAGGTAAGGAGTAATAACCACTTTAATTACATTAGAAAAAAGAGGAACACTATTGTTCACCAGGGTTGACTTGATCCTGAACTCTATATTATGAGGCACATTTTCCAGCATATTGAGTTTGGTTAGGATCGTATTCAATTCCTTTACGGTAAACGTGACACTCAGTTCTTTAGCTATAGATACTTCCTGCAGGCCGGGGCTGGTAAAATTAGCACCGGTAGTATCCACCTGCAGCACATAGGTTACATCTTGCGAACTAATGCCGGTAGTGAACCTGTACTCAGGATTTGTCCAGTTAAATTTCACTGCCAGGTTATTCTGATTGGCTGGCAGCAGTGTCATTGCTGTAGTAGAGGAAGCCGTCAGGACCGGGGCCGTTCCTCCTTCAAAATAAATTTTGTTCTCATCCTTTTCACAGGATGATAAGGCACCGGTGATGAACAGTGCACTGAAAAGAAGTTTTACAATATTTTTCATATCAGGCATTTTATTGATTGATGTTTATTAATAGCCGGGGTTTTGTGAAAGGTTCGGGTTAGCCGTTCTGTTAGCAGCGGGTATGGGGAAAATGTTATACTTGCTGTCAACAGCCGTTCCGGAAGCCACACCACCTTTCCATGGCCACAGGTAAGTACCGGTAGTAAGCAGGCCGTAGCGGATGAGGTCTGTGCGACGATGTCCTTCCCAATACAATTCCCTTCCTCTTTCGTTCAGGATATTTTGCAAGCCAGTAGCTGTGGGAGTAAGATCGCTGGCAGAGAACAGAGTTGCGCCTGCTCTTGCTCTTATCAGGTTCAGATAAGTCAATGCTGTTCCGGCATCACCACCTGTGCCGCCGCGCAATACAGCTTCCGCATAAATAAGGTACATTTCAGATAAGCGGAAGATAGGAAAATCAATATCTGCAAAATCCCGGTTCACATCAGATATGGCACCACCGTCAGAGCGGATATTTCTGTACTTATTTACATGCAGACCGTTATCAAAAGCACTGATATCAGGAATAGCAATCTGTGAAGGGCTGGTTCCGTACCTAGAAGTAGTGAACATGGCCCTTTTATCAGTAGCTCCAGTCAGATCAGGAAACAGGTCAGCTAATCCTTTTGTTGCACGATAGCCATACCAGCCGCCGCCAACTCCAAATTCATCATGGTCATCTCCCGATGCGCAATGAACAAAGAAAGTAGTGTTACCATATGATTTGGTTCGCAGTCCATCGCAATTCACTGCATAGATCAGTTCATTGGTGCGTTTGTCATTATCTGCCATAAAAAGCTCACGGTAGTTGCCATGCAATGAATATCCGCCGGCGATCACTTTCTTGGCATAGGTAATGGCTTCTGTATATTTAGGCGTGGCAATATAGGTTTCTGCATTCAGGTAAAGACGGGCCAGCAAAGCCCAGCAGGCTCCCTGGTCCACTCTTCCATATTCAATTGTTTTTACAGTAGCCAGTTCTGTTTCGATCGCCTTTAATTCTGATTCGATATAAGCAAACAACTCCGCCCTGTTCTTTTCCCCGGGCAGGGTTGTTCCCACCACATTTGTTTCATCAATAAAGGTGGATTTGCCAAAGATGTCCATCATTACCCAGTAGTTGAAGGCCCGCAGGAATCTTACTTCAGCTCTTGTCTTCTTAATATCAGCGGCATCAGCGCCGGTTATATTCCGGGAGGCCAGTTTCTCATCGGTTGACTCTCTCAGGTACTCATTACCCACCATGATATTATATACAGGGCGGGCATACATTCCCAGTAAAAAAGGATCTGAACTGGACCAGCGCAGGTTATGAAAATCTTTGATCGTTTGGTCGTTCCAGGCCACTACTGCTTCATCGGTTGGTAATTCCTGGCAGTTAAAGAATCCACGAATGAACGGAGATTGAGATCCCTCATCCAATCCCTGGATATCAGAATTACCGGCAGGGCCTACATTACCAGTGGTAGCCAAACCTCCATATACTTTCGCCAGTACAGAACGATAACCTGCCACATCTTTATAAGCATCTTCTGAAGTGAAGTCGTTTTGCGGGAACAGGTCCAGCTTTTTGGAACAGGAGCTTGCTGCAAGAACAAATGCACCTGCAAGAAGTAAATTATTTATTGATATACGTTTCATTGCTTAATTTTTTTTGATTAGAAGTCAAAGTTTAAACCCAATGAAAAAATTCTTGGCCTTGGGTAAATATTACCATCCACACCACCGTCACCGGCATTTTCCGGATCAAGACCACGGTATTTTGTGATCACCACCACATTCTGAATACTTGCAGATACCCGGAGCGAAGCTTTGTTTTTTAATATCTTACCTACATTATAACCAAGATTGATATTATCCAGACGGAAGAAAGAAGCATTCTCAATATAATAGTCAGACAAGTACTGGTTATTTTCAAACCCGGTTTCCAGGTAATTCACTGAAGCATTACCAATAAAGTTGATCGGGTTTTTAATAGAGCGAAGTACTGCACTTCCGGAGAAGTAGTTATTATATAAATAATTACCAAATGCACCATGACCAGCCAGCCCAAAAGTGAACTTCTTATAGCTTACCTGCGTATTGAAACCAAGCAAAACATCAGCTGCTGGTTTTTTATACAGGTATCTGTCATCATCATTGATGATACCATCACGGTTGATATCTTCATATAAACCTTCGATTGGTTTACCGGCTTTATCATACACTTGTTTATAAACAAGGAAGGTAGCTGGCGCATTACCTACCGAATGAATACCGATAGTATTACCTGTACCGCCGCCAATACCGCTGGTTGGTTCTCCTTTAAAGTTAGGATCAGGATTTTTTAGCAGATTGGTTATTTCTGCTTTGTTATAGGTATAGTTGAAGCCCAGGTCCCAGGTAAGGTCAGCTGTTTTTACCGGGGTGGTGTTCAATGTAAACTCCACACCGCTGCTCTCCACATTACCCACATTGGTAGTGATCCTGTTCACAAAATTTGCCCCTGCTGCGACAGTAACGTTTGCCAGCAGATCTTTTGTTTTTCTGAAATAATAATCAGCCGAGCCGGAGATCCTGTTGTTCAGGAAGCTGAAATCCAACCCGATATT
>JAEUVL010001047.1 GCA_016786965.1 Chitinophagaceae bacterium | reverse complement strand
GGCAAAACTTGATTTCCGGCACGAGGGAACTATGCGGGACTGTGAGATCAAGAATGGCCGGTTCATCAGCCTGGATATTTATGCAAAATTGAAGACGCCATACTTATAACGAACACTACTTGCTGCCAGGCCCCCCTGCATCGTAATACTAACAATCGTTATCTTCGCACCCAATTAATTATTTTATATGAAGGAAGTATATATCATTTCCGCAGTACGTACGCCTATGGGCAGTTTTGGCGGTTCTCTGAAAGCTTTATCTGCTACGCAATTGGGCGCTGCGGCCATTAAAGGAGCCCTGCAAAAGGCCGGGGTGGATGGCAGCCTGGTGCAGGACGTATTAATGGGCTGTGTGATCCAGGCTAATCTGGGCCAGGCGCCGGCAAGACAGGCTGCTAAGTTTGCCGGTCTGCCCAATGAAGTGAATTGTACTACGGTAAATAAAGTATGTGCCAGCGGTATGAAAGCTATTGCACAGGCTGCACAAAGCATCCTGCTGGGTGATGCAGATATAGTAGTGGCCGGGGGCATGGAAAGTATGAGCAATGTGCCATTTTACACCGACAGCCTCCGCTGGGGAAATAAATACGGCAATACCTCTTTGATAGACGGGCTGGCCAAAGATGGACTGACAGATGTATACGATGGTAAGGCGATGGGCAATGCTGCTGAGCTTTGTGCCAGCACCTGTGGCATCAGCCGTGAAGAACAGGATGCTTTTGCGATAGAAAGTTATAAACGCAGCCAGGCAGCCTGGGAAAAAGGATTGTTTACTAATGAAGTAGTACCGGTGGAAATACCACAGCGCAAAGGTGACCCGGTAGTGTTTGCCAAAGATGAAGAACCCTACAATGTAAAGTTTGATAAGATCCCCTCGCTGAGTCCTGCTTTTGTAAAGGAGGGTACCGTAACTGCTGCCAATGCCAGTACGATGAATGATGGTGCGGCGGCATTGGTATTGATGAGCAAAGAAAAGACAGATGAACTGGGATTGAAACCCATTGCCAAAATACTGTCTTATGCAGATGCTGAACAAGCACCGGAATGGTTCACTACCACACCAGCTGTAGCCGTGCCGAAAGCAGTGACGAAGGCTGGATTGACAATGGAAGATATTTCTTACTGGGAGCTGAACGAGGCCTTTGCCGTGGTGGGTATAGAAAACAGTAAGCGGATGAAACTGGACCCTGCTAAGGTAAATGTGCATGGGGGTGCCGTGTCGCTGGGCCACCCGCTGGGATGCAGCGGTGCCAGGATCATTGTTACGCTGATCAATGTATTGAAAGCTAATAATGCGAAATATGGCGCAGCAGGCATTTGCAATGGCGGCGGCGGGGCGAGTGCGATGGTTATTGAGAGTTTGTAGTTGTGCGTTATGATCATGTTCTATAGGCGGCATTGGAAGA
>JAEUVL010001025.1 GCA_016786965.1 Chitinophagaceae bacterium | reverse complement strand
GTCTCCAGTACGGCGTCCCCCTGGAAGAATATGTGGAGAAATTTATATTCACACGCTTCGAACCCTCCGGACCCGTTGATCATCCCAACATCAAGACAGCCACTTCGGTGATCGATTATATCTTCAGGCTGCTGGCTCTTGAATACCTGGACCGGCAGGATCTGGTGCAGGTGAAGCCGGGGTCCGTTACGAAGAAAGAAAGGACTATTCTTAAAAAGGAGGATATCGCCAGTGAAAGTATAACCATCAGTTACCAGGACCAGACGAATACTTTTCTGGGTCATATGATGGGGGATGCACCCTTGTGTTCCACCTGCGGACATATTACCATCCGATCTGGCTCCTGCTATAAGTGTCTGAACTGCGGTACAAGCATGGGATGCAGTTGAAAGCTATACCAAACGATGAAAAGGAGAAAGCTGGCCCTTACAAAAATATTTACGTTTGATACGGCACATGCCCTGGAGAATTATCCAGGAAAATGCCGGCACATACACGGGCACACCTATAAGTTGTATGTGACCGTCAAAGGTGGAGTGCTCGATCAAAAAGGGCATCCCTACGATGGAATGATCATCGACTTCACGGATCTAAAGAAGTGGGTGGGAAGTGCAGTTATTGATCGTTTTGACCATGCCCTCTTGTTGCGGGAGGGAAGTACACTTGCCGCCCTTCAATTCCCGGAAAGGGAGAAAATATATCTCACCAGGTATCAGCCAAGTTGCGAAAATATGTTGGTGGATATTATCGAAAGGCTGGAAGAAAGCATTCCTGCAGGCCTTACGCTAAGCAAGGTGAAATTATACGAGACCCCGACCTCATACGCGGAATGGGAAATGGAAAATTGAAGATATTATTTATAAAAAAAAGAAAGGCTTCCCGTTGGAGAAGCCTTTCTTTTTAGATGGTATTCAGTAATTACTGAATGGTAACCTTTTCTGAATAATTGAAGCCATTGCCTTCAACTTTTACCACATAAAGACCTTTTGCAAAATTACTCAGATCAATTTGGGTGTTAATGTCTGACATACGGCTGTTGTGAATTTCCTGGCCAAGAATATCAAATACACGAATATTGGCATTTTCAAATTTCATGACACGGAGGTTCAGCAATCCGCTGCTCGGATTGGGGAAAACACTCACGCCGCCGGGGTTGGTGTTTTCATTGATTCCGGTGGCGACAGAGAGGTTAATGAAGTCCACACGTAAGGAACTGGAACCCTGGATAGGTGCCGTGTTAGGCAGGAATGCGTGGAAAGCCACGTAGTAAATGCCATTGGTACCTACTGTAAAGGTGTTTACAGAGTTGTGGTAGATCGAATCGATGACTTCTGTGGCGATGAGTTGTGTCGATGAAGCAACATCCTGCGCAGTGGCCAGTTTTACCTCAAGGCTGCAGGGAGCCTGAAGATCGAACTGACGGTACCAG
>JAEUVL010001022.1 GCA_016786965.1 Chitinophagaceae bacterium | reverse complement strand
ACTGATACGTGGGTGCTGGTGTGCCGGTACCTGCCGCAGTAAAGCTTACCGCACTGCCCGAAAATACCGCCTGTGAGGTAGGATTCGTAGTCACTGCTGGCGCCACATTTACTTTCAGTGTCGCTGCATTAGACGTTGTGCTTCCGCACTGGCCTGTTACGATGCAACGGTATTGATTACCACTCATACCTGCTGTTACTGCAGTAAGAGTAAGTGTAGAAGCTGTAGCACCACTGATATTGGTAAACGCTGGAACGGCTGGTGTACTCACCTGCCACTGGTATGTACCGGTAGCTACTACCGCGAAGCTGGCATTGTTACCAGAACATACGGCTATACTTACAGGCTGACCCGTGATAGCAGGACCAGAACCGGGGGTAACCGTAAAGACAATGTCGCGGGTTATTGTTGGAACCCCCGCACCAGTACCTGTTACGGTAACGGTATAGTTGCCAGGACTCAACGCAGACATCCCTGTTAAAGACACAGTTGCAGTTGGAGCTACTGTAGTAAGTGTAGCGCTGCTGAATGAAATAGTTGGACCAGCAGGAACCACCGTACCCGTTAGGCTGATATCCCCGGTGAAGGTGCCAAAGTAGGTGGCGGTCAGATTGCCGGAAGTCATCACATTAGGTGCAGGGCAAGTGGCTGTAACAGCTGCAGGACTGTTGAAGCTGAAACCATTTGGCGGTGTAGTGATAGCAAAATCGGCATTAGATATATCAAAGAATATGTTACTAATGGCTTCGATCTTTATCCTGGCAGTGGTGGTGGCAGTCACGACCGGAATAGTTACAGACTCTGAACCATCATTAGGTGTGCTGGCAGAAATCACAGTTGGGTAAGTTAATCCTCCATCAGTAGACAATGATATTTTGACATTAGCAACATTAAAGGGTGCTGCTGTGGTACCGGCATTATTCCAGGTAATGGTTTGAATAGAGCCGCCCGGGTAGCTTTCTCCCCCATTCGGCGAGGTGACAGCAAAAGGGGTTGTACCAGCCACATTAACTGTAAAGGATGTGGAAGTCTGGCAACCGCCGCCGCCGCTTGAAACAACACCGCCGCCGCCTGCCCGGCTATCTCTCACCGTTAGCCTGAAATTCATTGCACGGGCAACCGGTGAAAGTGTTTCACCTTTTAACCCGCCCATCGATGCAGCTGGGTTGGCAGGATACCCGGCAAGGATTACAGCAATATCGGGAAATGTTCTGGCCCCATCTGTTTTGGGTACTCTTGATTTGAATAGGGGAACCGTATTGCCGGCAGGTGCTGTAGCACCTGCATTCCATGCGTAAAATGAACCACCGCCCAGGTCCCATTGCTCCCAGCAGTAGGTCAATGCATCTCCATTTGCATCAGAAGCCGTTCCGTTTAGCGTAAAGGGTGTGCTGACAGGTATGGTGAGCCCATTATTGGGCAAAGGATCAATTACCGGCAACGTGTTTCCTGTAGGTGTTATCACGGCGCAGGTGCCTCCTGTCCCATTTACAAAGTTGCTGATCTCATCAAAGCTGATAGCATGAAAGAAAGGATCACTGTTAGGCTGAATATTTTGAGTTCCACAAATACCTGCATAGGCCTGGATGGTAGTTCCGCTACCTACTTCATACTTGGTATTGTTGGGCGATGATCCGCAACCGGCCATAGTATGATTGCCTCCAAACTGGTGACCTACCTCATGTGCCACATAGTCAATATCATACGGGTCTCCCGTCGGGTTGGGACTCCCCGTGATCCCTCTTGCCTTTCCGGCGCCACATACAGAACTAAGCTGGGCCAAACCACCACCGCCCGTACTGAATGTATGTCCGATATCATAATTGGCCGGTCCGATATTAGCATCAATTACAGTTTGACTTTCATTGATCAAAACAACATCGTTGTTATTTCCTGTAAACGGGTCAGTAACCGGATCCAGAAACTCCACCAGGTTATTATTGGCCACCAGTACCATCCTTACAGAAAGTTCTTTTTCATACACCCCGACCACCCTGTTCACTGTTGTCACAATTGCATTGTGAAGTACAGCGGCGTTGGTGCCGGCAGCAATACCTGGTGCCTGAGCGTATTCCCCTGTACAAGCTACAGCCAGCCTGTATGTTCTGAGGCTGGTACCAAGACAGGCCGCCTCTGTATTTTCCAGACGGGAAACGGGGTAATTATCCGGCACTTCACAAAAGAAAGTGCCTGTTTTTCTGAAATCAGTTCTGTAGTAGCTGATATAATTGCTTATATCTCCCCTGGAATATGGATCAATATAAAATGAACCATTTACTGTTAACACCTGCGCATGAAAACCACTCGGCCCCATATCCAGGCGCACCGTAGCATACGGATCGTCAATACCCTGCCCGGCAAATGTTTTTATACCCGGAAATTTAGCCGCAAGTCCCGGTTCCTGGATACTGCTTTCCCATACCCTGAAACGGGCCATGTTTCCATCGGGCATAGGAAGGGATAATACCGGTGCATTATTTCTGTTGTACAGAAAGTTTTGTTCGGAGGGTAATGACCACAGGAAATTTTGCAGCGATGGCACATCTAGCGATGATGTTCTGAATTGCTGCGGAATGATCACCCGTTTACCTGTTGTGGAGACGGTTTTGTTTTGTCCTGCATCTGTAAAGAACCGCTGTTGGGCCGAAACTTTCATACAGAAGAAAACAATGAATACTAAGAGTGTAAATTTTCTCATATACAATTCTTGATTTGGTAACATGACAATGCTACTGACTCTTCAGTCAGTACAAGAAGTGTTATGAGTTACAATAGTATCGGAAATGCGAATGGTTGGGAAGGTTGCAGTATCCCGTATTTACTGCGGAATAAAAATACTATTCTCCTGCTAATGAACAAAAATATTTATACGGGTTATAAGGTTTATCAGCCCTTTGAAAATTGAGCATCCTTAAAAAGAAAGATCCCGCCCCGGATATCCGGGGCGGGATCTTTAGAGAAGAGTTGACAACCTTTTAAAGGGTGTTAACTCTTGAAAAGCTGATCATCAGTTCCTGTACACAACGATCGAAGCGCCTCTGGTCGTCTTGTCGCTGTCGTTGGTCAGGTATAGCTGGTAGGTACCAC
>JAEUVL010001012.1 GCA_016786965.1 Chitinophagaceae bacterium | reverse complement strand
CGATTGGGTAAGCTGTTTTGCCCTGGCGGTAAATGAGGAGAATGCATCTTTTGGTCGGGTCGTTACTGCACCCACCAATGGCGCTGCCGGGGTGATACCGGCCGTGCTTCATTATTATATAGCCTTCTGCGATGGGAATAAAGAAGAAAAGATCGCCCAATTCCTGCTCACAGCGGCAGAGATCGGGAGCATCTTTAAAAAAGGCGCTACTCTTTCGGCGGCCATGGGTGGTTGCCAGGCCGAGATCGGCGTCTCATCTGCCATGGCAGCAGCAGGACTTACTGAATGTATGGGTGGCACCCAAAAGCAGGTAATGATGGCATCGGAAATTGCGATGGAACATCACCTGGGCCTTACTTGCGACCCGATAGCCGGGTTGGTACAGGTGCCCTGCATAGAGCGGAATACGATGGGGGCCATCAAAGCTATTACCGCTTCCCAACTGGCGCTGCAAAGCACCCCCGACTTTGCCAAAGTATCCCTCGATGCAGTGATAAAGACCATGTGGGATACGGCGCTCGACATGAACCACAAGTATAAAGAAACTGCCGACGGAGGCCTGGCCGTAAATGTACCATTGAGCCTGCCGGAATGCTGAAGCGGATTTTTTGAAAACAATATTGGCCGCCCGGTCTGGAATTAATAAAGATATATTCCGCTTTAGTGATGTGGCTAAAGAAATGATGTTGTAAATTTAGAGTCCTCAATAATTACTACATCGTTCATAACCTCTAAATTAAAAGAACATGGCTACTAAAAAGAAAGCAAAAAAGCCCGCTAAACCACTTGCTAAAAGAAAGCCACCAAAGAAAAAGAAGGCAGCTCCAAAGAAAAAAGCAGCCGCCAAAAAAAGCGTAACTAAAAAGAAGGCATCCGGATCGGTTGCAAAAAGGAATCCACCGAAGAAAAAGAAAGTGGTACCCAAGAAAAAAGCAGCACCCAAAAAAGTAGTAAAGAAAAAAACGGCGAAGAAGGTTGTAAAGAAAGTAGCGAAGAAAACGCCCGGTAAACCAGTAAAGAAAGTCGTTAAAAAAGCACCACCCAAAAAAGCTGTTGTTCCAAAACCAGTGGTGGCAAAAAAGAAAACTCCTGCAAAACCTGCCAAAGCAGCATCTGCACCCGTAGTGGTTCCGGTGGTGGTGGAAGAAATAACGGAAACCTATTTTACTCCCGGTGGTGAATTGGAAATAACAGAAACGATCGTAACGGTAGATGGAGAAACAGATACTGAACCCGGAGGAATAGATGAAGGAAGGGCAGAGTCAGCCGGTGATATCGATGATGACGAAGATGGTCCCGTGATGTAAAAGCCTGTTAAGTATGTTCTTGAATAGCCGCCTGTAAGAGGGCGGCTATTTTATTTTTATCATTGGAAAATGAAAACAGTGATGCACTCAGGAATTGGTTGTTAAAGATCAATTCAACTCCGCATTCACTTCCACACCACTGTAATTCCTGATCTCATTATACAGCGTATCCCTTTCCACCGGCTCCCTTTTAGCTTGCTTGATAAGAGTGACCAGTTCCGCCGTTGTCATTGAAGGAGTTTGCTCTTCTGAGCCAGCCATACTGTATATCTTGGTGGTATCGTCTATCGTTCCATCAATATCATCCACCCCAAAGGAAAGGGAAAGTTGCGCATTCTGCCTGCCCAGCATCGGCCAGTAAGCTTTCAGGTGGGGGAAATTATCTAAATAGATCCGGGCAATAGCATACAGCTTCATGTCTTCCACTACCGTACTCTCAGGAATATGGCTCATGTCATTATCCTTATTGCGAAACTTCAGCGGGATAAAGGTATTAAAGCCATGGGTACGGTCCTGCAGTTCCCGCAGTCTCCTCATATGGTCCACCAGGTGCACCGGTTTTTCAATATGCCCATAGAGCATAGTGGCATTAGAATGTAATCCGAGTTGATGCGCCGTTTCGTGGATCAGCAACCAGCCATCAGCATCCACTTTATCCGCACATATCTTTTCCCTGATCTCCGGGTGAAAGATCTCAGCCCCGCCACCGGGGATACTGTTCAGTCCCGCATCGATCAAAAACTTCAACCCTTCAGCCACACTCACTTTAGCCTTACGGAACATATAGTCATATTCCACCGCTGTAAAGGCTTTGATATGCAGATCAGGACGATGATTTTTGATCGCCTTCAGCAGGTCAGCAAAAAATTGGAGGTCCATCTTTGGATGAACACCCCCCACTATATGCACCTCTGTTATCGGTTGTCCGTCATACTTCTTCACCATGTGCAGCATCTGGTCAATGCTCAGTTCCCAGCCTTCATCCCTTTTGGCGTACAGTTTACTGTAAGAGCAGAAATTGCAACTGAACACACACACATTGGTAGGCTCAATATGGAAATTGCGGTTGAAAAAGACCTTCTCACCATTTTTTTGCTGCCGCACTTCATTCGCCAGGCTGCCCACAAAGCCCAGGCTGGCTTTATCAAACAGCAACAGGCACTCTTCATCGGTAATACGTTGCCCGGCTTTTACTTTCATCGCTATCTCTTGCAGGTCGGCAGATATATCGGTAGGGGAGATCATGGTAGTGTAACAATTAAGTGGCCGCAAAGTTACGAACTGCCGAAGAATTAATCAGCCACAAGGCACAGGGAATCAGTTTTCTTAGTGCTG
>JAEUVL010000980.1 GCA_016786965.1 Chitinophagaceae bacterium | reverse complement strand
TAAAAAAAAGTGCCATCACTTGTCACTCCATTTACTTTTACAGGATTGCCACCATTACCGATGAACCAGGAATCTTTTACTTCATACTTGTCCCCGTTTATCACCACAATTCCAATACCGGTGGAGAGATAATACTCATTTCCCAGTGGGTAAATTTGATAGATCGTTTTGTCGCCAATAATAGCGGACCGTTTTATATCCGGTACATTATAAATATCATTGCGGTAAAGAATATCAATATTACTGTTGCTGTAAGCTATAAAAAGCTTATTGTTTGCAATGTCGAACTGAATAGCACTGATACCCGTTTCGTTCAGACCGCTTATACGGCTGTACCGCTCGATGGAGTTTTCGATGTTATTCACTGAAAAAAGGCTGTAAGGCGTGGCGCAATAGACAATACCATTGCCGGCTGTAACGTCAATAGCACTATTATACGGTAAATGCTCCCGCCATAGCCCCACAGGTGGTAAAGGATCCTGTGCAGCAATTGCAAAAGAAGAAGACAGCAATAGTATAATAAAGCAACACCTCACTGTTCAAAAGTATTCTAAAGTTGTTAATGTAAGATTGGTGCCTTTTTCAAAGAATAATAATGGAATCCTGATTTGGCTGCTGTATTTCACATATTTGACTTGTTTGACCCTTCTCTCTTGTTTTTTACGTTTCTTTGCACCCTTATTATTTACCTATCATTATGTGGTACCGGCTCGGACAGTTTATTCTCAAAAATCGCATTCCCCTTCTGTTAATACTTGCAGCTCTTACTGCCTTTATGGCTTACCAGGCCAGCAAAGTGCAGTTGAGCTATGATTTTGCCCGGGCTGTGCCAATCAACAATTCTAAATACAAAGACTACCAGGAGTTTCGCAAAAAATTTGGAGAAGATGGCAATTTGCTGGTGGTGGGCATACAAACGGATAAACTGTTTGAAGCTAAAACCTTCAATGCCTATGCCAGTCTTTTAAAGGAGTTCAAAAAAATAAAGGGGGTGGACGATGTGATCGGTGTGCCTACTGCCATCAATCTGGTGAAGATACCTGAGACTGAGAAACTGAAAGCCGATACCATTTTTGCTGACAGAATACTCTCTCAAGCCGAGATCGACAGCGCATCCGCCATCTTTCTCAATCTTCCATTTTACCAGCATTTATTGTACAATCCCACTACCAGTGCATGGTTGATGGGGGTCCGTATCAATAAAGACATTATGGCTTCCAAGGAAAGGTTGTCTATCGTTAAAAATATAAATGAAATTGCGGATGCATTTGGTAAAAACAATAACCTGGTAGTTTACAAAAGCGGGCTGCCGCATATCCGCACCGAGCTTTCCCTGCGCATCACCAAAGAAATGCGCTTCTTTATTGCGGCATCGCTTATTTTGTCGGCACTGATCCTGTTGTTTTTCTTTCGTTCTTTTACTGCGATGTGGCTTTCTCTTACTGTGGTGTTCATTGGTGTTATCTGGAGCTTTGCCACTATTCATTTGTTTGGTTACAAAATAAGTGTGCTGAATGCGCTGATCCCTCCATTGATCGTGGTGATCGGTATTCCTAACTGTATTTACTTTCTCAATAAATTTCACACCGCCTACGGTGAGACAGGTGATAAGAAAAAGTCGCTGGCGATGATGGTGGACCGTATGGGAGTGGTAACATTATTTTGCAACCTGGCTGCTGCTATCGGTTTTGCCGTTTTTGCCCTCACCCAAAGCCAGATACTGAAAGAGTTTGGTGTGGTGGCTGGTATTAACATTATGCTGTTGTTTTTCATTTCTTTGATATTCATTCCAGCCGTACTGAGCTTTTTGCCACCGCCAAAATCCCGCCATACAAAATACCTGGACAGCCCGAGACTGAACCGTTGGCTGGACAGGCTGGAACGCTGGTCACTCAATCACCGCAAACTTATTTATGGTATTACGATAGGTATTGTGGCTGTTTCCATGGCAGGTATTTTCAAATTGAAGACGCTTGGTTACATAGTGGATGATCTTCCCAAAGAAGATAAACTCTATACTGATCTGCGATTTTTTGAAAAGAACTTTGAAGGGGTGATGCCATTAGAAATATTGGTTGATACCAAAAAGAAAAGAGGTGTCATTAACCTGGCCAATCTGGAAAAAATTGACTCCTTATCACAATTCCTGGCTTCTATTCCGGATGTAGCCCGTCCTTTGAGTATTACTGAAGGCTTAAAATTTGCCAAACAGGCATTCTTTGATGGCGACAGCGCCAATTATTCCATGCCTTCCAGTTATGATTTGCCTGCTCTTTCGCAATATCTCAATTTTAAAGACGGCAGCGGGGCCAAAAATTCATTTGCCAAGCTGGTATCTACTTTTATGGACAGCAACCGCCAGCAAGCCCGCATCAGCGTAAGCATGGCGGACGTAGGCAGTAAGCGATTGCCGCAAATACTTGACAGTGTAGCAGCCCGGGCTGATCAGCTTTTTGAAAAAGATAAATACAATGTGCAACTCACTGGCACCAGTGTTACCTTCCTGGAAGGCAGCAAATACATCATTAACGGCCTGAAAGACAGTATTATCTGGGCCTTTGTGCTAATCGCCCTGTGCATGCTGTATCTTTTCCGCTCAGCCCGCATCCTGCTTTGTTCGCTTATTCCTAACGTAATACCATTGCTGATAACTGCCGGGTTGATGGGTTGGTTGGGTATTCCTTTAAAACCGTCTACTGTATTGGTTTTCAGTGTGGCACTGGGAATTGCGATAGACGTTACCATTCGTTTCCTGGTGAATTATAAACAGGAACTGCCACACAACAATTACGATATGAAGCAAACAGTGATCGAAACGATCCACAGTACTGGT